>JAJNPX010000015.1 GCA_021155145.1 Acidisarcina sp.
GCTATGGCAATTGTTTTACCGATCCCGCGAGATGCACCCGTGACCAGGGCCGCCTTCCCGGCCAAAGAGAACCGTTCAAGGATCATTTCTGCGATGCCTCGAGTCCCGATCCGCCTTCTGCATATTCGGGTTGGACATTCACCACCCCGAATTGCCGGTCTACGCCCTCGCGGTTGGCCGCCATCATCCAAAGGAAATTTATCGAACTCCCCGGGGCCGCGACATTCGGATGGTACCCCTTCGGCATCACGACCACATCACCCTCACGGACGACCTGCATCAATTCAGGGTCTTTCGCATCCGTATAGACCATTTGTATCCCCCCTTGCGGATCGGGCATATCGATATAGAGATAGGCCTCTTCCAGCATATCCTGATGCTCGTGAGGTGGGAACGAGGTCCAGTTGCCATCCGATGAGAACGTAACGCCCGCCATGATCCTTCCCGCTTCGACGTTCTTGCCGAGGAGAATGTTGAGGTCGCGTTCCGTTGGCGGTTTCCCTGCTACGAAATGGAGTGCCGGATCCTTCCTAACGTCTTCGAACGCTACGAACTGGAGCGGGTATGCCTTTTCGACCGGGGCCGATATCTCCGCGAGATCGCAACCCCGCTCAGTCGATACCTTGACGTGCGAGTCTCGCGGTATGTAGAGAGCGTCATACTGCCTTAGCGTGAACTCGTCGTTCCCGACCGAGACCACCGCTTCTCCTTTCAAGCAAATGAGTCCAGTCTCGTGCGTGGCGCATGAGAATTCGATCGCAGGTTCGCCGGCTTCTATCCGGATCCTTCCGTAGTGCAGGTTCCGCGAAGCTGAGTTCTGCGGCGTGAGTTGGATCGTTCTCCCTTTTTCCCTGTGGGTTCCCGGTAAGTAACAGGAATCCTTGGATATCTCGTTTAGCTTTAATTGTGCCTGCATAATGTTCCTATAAAACTGCCAGATGATCTTCCACTGCGACCTCAAGCGCGCCGCCGATCGCGGCACCGGCGGGCGAACCGGCCTCGACGGACCATCCCTCGGCCTTTCCTACAATGCTCCTCGATATCGCTTCCCGCAGCGGGTCTTCAATGAACTTCCACCCATAAACCAGACGTCCGCTGATGATCACGCGAGGTATCCCGATACCCATGATCACGTTTGCGATCCCGATGCCGAGGTAATCGCCGATCATCTCCAGCGTTCGTCTCGAACGATTGTCACCGTTCTCGGCCTTTGCGACTATCTCGACGAATCGCGGTATCGTCTCGCCCGGGCGCAGGCGTCGGTCACCTACATACAGACTCGCCGCTGCGGCCGCCGAAGCGTATTTTTCCCAGCAGCCTCGATTGCCGCAGACACATTGCTTACCGCCGGCAACGATCGTCATATGGCCGAACTCGCCCGCGATCCCGCGCGTAAGGCCGCTTCCCCGATAAACTTCGCTGCCGATCACCAGCCCGACCCCGATACCGGTACCCGATCTGACCAAAATGAAGTTGGTCATCAGGCCTTCATCCGAATCGCGTATCTTCATTCGGGCCTCGTACATCGCCGCCGCGGTCGAATCATTCTCGACCACCACGCGAATCCCTTCGAGGCCCAGAGCTTTTGCGATATCTATGGACTGCCAATTCAGATTGGGCGCATATAACAAAGATCGCCGGTCTGTATCGGTCATGCCGGGTACACTGACCCCGATGGATCGCAGGGTCCGGCCGGTATTTCGTCTCATGATCTGGTCGATATAACGACGGGCCGTCCGCAGGGCGATGGACGATTCTTTTGGTGTTTCAAAATCCTCTTCGTCCTCGATGTCGCCTTTCAGGGTTGTTATACCTACTTGCGACCGCCGAACACCCAGGTTCACGCCGATAAAGTATTCGCCCCGGTCGGCGAACGAAATTACCCTCGGCCTCCGGCCCTGTCCTTTGGCGTCGAGCGTGTCCTCACGCAAGACTCCCGCGTCTATCAGCGGCTTTACATTCTCGGTAACCGTGCTCTTATCGATACCGAGGCGCTGTGCAATGTCGGTCCTTGTTATCGGCTGCTCGGCCCGAATAAGCCGTAACAAAAGGCTTCGCTTGTTGGCGATGTTCACGGCCGGAGCCGCTAGTTCTGTCTGAAATGCGGTCGATGAATTCATGATGATCCAAAACCTGCATATTACAACGAAACCGTTTGTTCCGCCCAAAACTGAAACTCGCGGTGCTTCAGTATCTCGGCTTTCGCCTGGACCTCGCCGCTCGCGACCTGCCGAATGTGTTCGAAAAGCCTCGTGCCCACCTGCTCAATGGTCTCGGTACCCTCGATAATGCTTCCGGCTGAAATGTCGAGGTCGTTCGACATACGCTCAAACACGCGGTTGTTTGAGGCGAGCTTGACGACCGGCGTGATCGCATTGCCTATGGTGGTGCCGTTTCCCGTCGTGAACACTACGATCGTCGCTCCCGATGCTACCAGCCCGGGGGTCGATTCCTGATCGTACCCCGGCCCTTGCATCAGATTGATCCCCCGGCTTCGCGCCGTTTCAGCATATTCGATGCAGTCCTCGATCCGCGTCGTTCCCGCTTTGGCTATCGCACCAAGCGATTTGATGGTTATATTCAGCAGTCCACCCGCGCGATTGCCTGTACTCGGATTCTGATTCAGGACCGCGCCGAATTTAGAGGCATATTCCTTGTACCACTCGACCATTTGATAGATCTTGCGGCCCGTTTCGGTATCTTTTGCACGATTGGCGAGGATATGCTCCGCACCGCAGAATTCCGGCACTTCGGTCAAGAGCACGGTCCCGCCGCTTCGCACAAGCAGGTCGGAGCAATACCCGAGAGCGGGGTTGGCGGATATACCCGAAAAGCCGTCCGAGCTTCCGCACTTAAC
>JAJNPX010000020.1 GCA_021155145.1 Acidisarcina sp.
ATGAAATACTTCATCGCCGACTCATTTGATTTGAGATCTCCCCGACGAAGGCCGGCCATTACATACGTCGCGATCGAAAGGGTCTCGAGGCCAAGAAATAGCACAACCAGATCGTTGCCGGATGCCATCAGCAGCATTCCGAAGGTAGCGAACATCAGGAGTGCGTTATATTCCCCGACAGGTATGTCTTCGCGTTCGATCCAAACCGTGGAGACCAAAATGGTCATCGCGGTCACGAGCAGAAATACGACCGAGAAACCAAGTCTCAAGCTGTCATGGGCGATCATCCCGTTCCAAGAAGTATTGCCGGGGCCCGCCGTTGACCACATCTGGATCAAGAAGAAGGCCGAGACCGCTAGACCGGCAAGGGAAATGATGCCTGAGGTCACACGGTCCCGCGGAAAAAAGCTGTCGTATATCATTACGACAACCCCGGCAAGGGCCACGATGAGTTCGGGCAAAATGGCTCGAATGTTCGGGTCAGGAACAGTTAATTCTGCAAGGAAAAACGTATTCATTATCAATGCGATCCGTCCGGCTGTTCTTTCTTTTCGACCGCAGCGGCACTTAAGACCTCACCTCCGGCCTGATGCATCACGCGCCTCTGTATCGCGTTCACGCTATTCTTGGCCGAGTCTAGAAACGGACGCGGGTAGACGCCCATTAAGACCATCAGGAATAGAAGCGGAGCGATCAGTCCGATCTCCCGCCAGCTCAGATCTGCCAGTTTCCTGTTCTTTTCATTGGTCACCTTTCCGAAGAAAACCCGCTGTATCATCCACAAAAGGTAGACCGCCGCGAATATCACACCTGTGCCGGCGAACATGGTCGCGATGTAATTCCAGTTCGCCGACGCCGTGACCTGAAGGATCGTCGATTTCCACATTCCAAGCATTATCAGGAACTCACCGACGAATCCATTCAGGAAGGGCAGGCCGACCGACGACATCGCCGTGATCACGAAAATGGTCGCGTATATCGGCATGACGTTGGCGAGGCCGCCGAATTCCGAAATGGCACGCGTATGCCGGCGTTCATAAATGAAACCGACGAGAAGAAATAGTGCACCCGTCGATACACCGTGATTGAGCATTTGATATAGGGCGCCCTGCATTCCCCACTCGGTGAACGAGAACATTCCGAGTATAACGAATCCCATATGGGCGACCGACGAGTATGCGACCAGACGCTTCACATCAGGCTGCACCATCGCTACCAGGGCCCCATAAATGATGCCGATGATAGCCAGAATGATGAACAACGGAGCGAACTCACGGCTTGCCTCCGGGAAGAGCGTAAAATTGAACCGCATCAAGCCGTAGGTTCCCATCTTTAGGAGAATCGCGGCCAGTATGACGGATCCCGCCGTCGGCGCTTCGGTATGAGCATCCGGCAGCCAAGTGTGGAACGGGAACAGCGGTACCTTGATAGAAAAAGCCAGAGCAAACGCGAGAAACAAAAGCGTTCCGGTCGTAGCCAGGCCGCCGGTGAAGCTCAGTTGCCCAAGCTCCATCGTTTTCAGCAATACGGTCAGGTCGAACGTTCCTACTCCCGTCGCCTCGGCATGAACATAATATAGGCCGATAATTGCCGCGAGCATCAGCAAACTGCCGAGGGCCGTGAAGATAAAGAATTTGACCGCAGCGTAGATACGGTTCGTGCCGCCCCAGATGCCGATCAGAAAGAACATCGGGACGAGGGACGCTTCGAAAAAGAGATAAAAGACCAGAAGGTCGAGCGAAACGAATACGCCGATCATTGCCGATTCGAGCAGCAGCAGGAATGCGTAGAACGCTGTCGGCCGTTTCTCCACTGCATGCCAGGTCGAGATCACGGCGATCGGCATGATGAACGTCGTCAATATGACCAGCCAAAGGCTCAAGCCATCGACGCCGACGTGGTAATTCGTGTTGATCGCTTCGATCCAGGGGATATTCTTCTCAAAGGAAAAGCCCGACCCTGAGGCGCTCGTGCCGCCGATCAACAGAAGCGAAATAATGAAATTAACGAGCGTTATGCCAAACGTGAGCCATTTAAGATGTTCTTCCCGATCCCAGAACATTTGGTGCAGGATGATACCCACTGTACCGAAGAGCGGTAGGAGAATAAGGATCGACAAAAGATTTTCGTTAATGAAATCCATTACTTGAACGTCTAATCAATCAGTTTTATGCCGTAATAAATAAAATAGCCCATGACCGCCAGTGCCCCGAGCAAGATAACCGCCGCATAACTGCGAACAAATCCGACCTGTATGCGGCGGGCGGCGTTGCCGAACTCCGCGACCGCACTTCCGATGCCGTTTACGATGCCGTCGATAAAGCCGAGATCAAAGCCTTTCCAGAGCACGACGGTCGAGAGTTTTGTGATCGGATCTACGATATAGCCATTGTAAAACTCGTCCAGCCGCCATTTTTCTTCGAGTATTCTCGGCATCTTTCGAAGCGGGGTCTTTAGGAACAGCCAGAAACCGATACCAATGCCGAACGCCGCAAACAGCACCGACAGGCCGGCGAGCAGGCGTTCTTTCGCGATCACTTCAGGCGAATGTGATTCCGACGCAGCAGCATTATTTTCCGAAGCAAAAAAATGTTTGATCTCCTTCTTCTCGCCTTCCGATGCCGGTACAAGACCCTCGTGTTCGTTTTTCTCGGCAATTACGGGTTCAAGTGTGTGCTCGAAGACGTTGATGTCACCGGCACCAAAGAGCGAACTCATTGCGTAAGGCACACCGACCAGACCGCCAAATGTCGATAGGATCGCGAGTACGATCAGCGGCACCGTCATAGACCAAGGCGACTCGTGCGGCTTAAAGTCGTGCGGAAGCGGATGGTGGTGGTCCTCATCGTCATCATCCGGGCTGTGAGCATCCGCTTGCACGTCCCCGTCAGTCATTTCGTGATGCACTTCACCGGGCAAAACGTCGTGATAACGTTCTTCGCCCCAGAATGTCATGATCATCATTCGCGTCATATAGACCGCGGTCAGGATCGCCGTAAAGGTCGCGACTGCCCACAATACATAGTTTCC
>JAJNPX010000043.1 GCA_021155145.1 Acidisarcina sp.
CGAAAAAGATCACGCTGCCGATGACAAGGCCGTACGCCTTACGGCCATCCTGAGCCGTCCAGATGAAATAATCGCCGTCGTAGCGGGGAAAGCGCTCAAGCTCCACTCCGCCGCCGTATACGTCGTTGACGAACTCGCCGAGTTTGTTCTCGGCAAACTTGATCGCTTGAAAATTCCATGCGTTGGTCTCGGCAACGGCGACGAAACGCGGCTGAAAATTCAGTATCGAGTTTTCGTCGTTCACTCGCTCCTCTTTTGTCTCAAAACCGGTAACGGCAACCGCCACCTTTATGCCGTTCAATGCTGAAAGATCCGGCTGCGTCTTTGCCGCCGAACGAAACGCATCGTTATCCTTCACGGCTTGTAGGGCCTTGCCGAGATCCTGCGTTTCGAGGTAGACCAAGGAATCGCCCGGCACCACCGTCCGAAGGTCCGTCGGCCGGGAAGAGCATGAAATGGAGAAAAGCAGGATGAACGCAGTGACGCAAAGACGCAGAGAGAGAGGCGGGAGCCCGGGATATCTGTTTGCCCGGATGTCCGTTTCTCTCTTTCTCGGCGCCTGCGCGCCTCTGAGGTAAATAACTTGTGCTACCATCGTCAAAAATATGGGCAATTCAATTTTCGCAGATAACATCCTCGAGGGGAAAGTCGCTTTCGTAACTGGCGGCGGGACCGGCATAACCGGGGGCGTCGCAAGAGCCTTTGCCGAGCACGGTGCAAAACTCGCTATCACCAGCCGCAAGGTAGAAAATCTCGAGCCGATGAAGAAGACCATCGAGGAGAACGGAGGAGAATGTTTTGCCGTTTCCGCCGATGTTCGCGATTTTTCGGCGGTCGAGAATGCGATCGCCGCCACTGTGGCTCAGTACGGCAAGATCGATATCGTGGTCAACGGGGCAGCGGGCAACTTCCTTTGTGCCGCCGATCAGCTCTCGGCAAACGGATTCGGAACCGTCGTCGATATCGACACCAAAGGCACCTTCAATGTATGCCGTGCGGCGTTCGAAGAACTAAAGAAGTCCAAAGGCCAGATCCTGAACATCTCCGCTACGCTTCATTACTTGGCCACGCCGATGCAGATCCACGTCTCGGCCGCAAAGGCCGGTGTCGATGCTATCACCCGAAACCTCTCAGTCGAATGGGGACGACACGGCATCCGTGTCAACGGCATCGCGCCCGGCCCGATCGAAGATACCGAAGGCATGAAACGCCTGCTCCCAGAAGCTCTTAAGGAAAAGATCACCAAAAAGATCCCCGTCGGCCGATTCGGCAGGATCAAGGACATCGAGAACGCCGCATTGTTTCTAACGTCGGACGCCGCCAACTACATCAATGGCGTAACGCTGGTCGTCGATGGCGGCCAATGGCTTTTGGGAACGAGTTTGGGCTAACGAAATCAACGTGAGCTATTTCTGTCAAGGGGCGGGCCAGCCACGCAGACCAATTGTCAGTACAAGCTAATTCTGTCCCATCACCTTCTCGACTTGTTCTTCGGCCGTCGGGGTCGCGGCCTTCTTGCCCAATACCGACCGGAGGACGAGCATTTTTGCGAGTACACGGACCTCGGGGCGGTCAAACCGGTTGGTCAGGGCTTTTGTCTTTGCAAAGTCGGCTTTGGTGAGCGTCGCCAGGGTAGATTCCGCTACCCCAAGCTCCTTCGAGAGCCCTCGGATCATTCCGCCGCCGAACGCACCGACCTGCACTTCGCCGTCAGAGATCATTTCTTCCGACACATCTATGAACTCACCGACGCGGACAAACGCGGCGATGAGGTCGTTTGCACGCCCGATGGCATCCTCCAATATCGGGAACGACCTGGACGGGTCGGACTCGGCATAACCGGCAGCAAGCATCCATGTGAAGATAAAATCCTGATAGTTCTTGGGATTGGGGTTGACCAGGGATTCGGCATCCCTCATTATCTGCGCGGCGAGTTCCCTATCTCCGGCCCTCGAAACCTGCGCCGCAAGCATGCTGAGGCCTGTGATCTGCCGATCCCGAGCCTCGCCCTGCATAAGTATCTTGCGAGCCTCGGAAACGACTTTCTCGCGCTCTTCCTTGGGCAGCTCGCCCTTGCCGATCCGGCCGACATCCTCCAACAGTTTCTGCTCGGCCTGCTGCTGCCCGTTCTCATCCTGACCTCCCTCGTAAGAGTTTGCGTTGCTCCCCGAACCGCTGGTGCTGACCGGACCGGCATAGTCAGGCGGAGGGGCCGCTGAAGTGTTGGCCGCCGACCCTCGAAGAGTGAACGCTCCACCATTCCGTGTGCCGGCCTGTCTGAATTTCGCCCTGATCTGGGCGGCTCGGCCCGGGTGATATCGCTCGATCTGTGAGGCGTACTGCTCCACCATTCCATCGGCGATCCCGCCGCTCAAGACAGTGTTCGCCAATACCTCCGCGAGGTCGCGCAGATCGCTGTTGGAAAATATCGCCTTCTTCCCTGAGGCAATCTGCACCGCTTCAAAATTCTGCGTACCGTAATTTAGCAGCGAACTGTAAATGAAGAGTTCGCCCGGATTTGGCTTACCCGACTTCGCCTTGCTTAAGATCGCTGAGCCAAACTCGACGCCCTTATCCTGGTCTTTGTTATAGATCCTTCGCAAAAGGTCCACGTGCTGATACTGCAGACCGCTGGCCAATGAACGAATTCCGAACTGGGCAGCTTTGGCCGCATTCTTCTCGGCTATTTGGCCCATGAGGCTGAATTCGAAATACGTATCGGCCCGGGCCATTTCCGGATCTGAACTCGCACTATCGTAAAAAAAGCTAAGGGCGAGGTCCGGATCATGCTCGGCAATGCTCGATGCGATCTGCTGCCTGACGGCCATCGCTATCCGGTATTTCTGTTCGGTCAGGGCACGGGCCGAGACATCTCCGAGGCCGCCGCGGCGATACGGCTGTCCGTCACTTTCGGGCAACATTGCGAGCTGTTGATCGAGCCGGGCGATGAGTTCCCTAAACTCGCCGATCGCGGTACTGAACATCGAGCGGGCTTCGCGTTCGTCGTGAAACCACATCAAACCCGCCATCTCGGCCGAAAAGCTGATACGGTTCTCCAGAGTGCGCAGATTCGCAACGTCCGCCATGGTCTCACGAAGGAACGCGACGGCCTCGGTCCGCAGCTTTTCTTTTTCTTTAGCCGGGTCTTTCTTATCCGTTGCCTGCGAAAGAACGGTTACCGCCATTGCAGCGATCATCGCGAATGAGAGCATTTGTCTGATCATTTGATTTCGGCCTCCGGGATGGTCGAGTAAAATAATAGAGGCAATGACCGGATTAGTAAATACTATGAGTCTTGGCTATGGGCTCTATGCGCCGTGGGCAAGCTTTGCAATTGATGCTGTAAGTGAGAGATTGGTTAAATGCTATTAGTCATCGACAACTACGATTCGTTCACCTACAATCTCGTCCAATATCTTGGGGAACTTGGGGCGGAGATGCGTATCGTTCGGAATGACGAGATAACGGTCGATGACATCGAGAACGTGCTCAAGCCGGAGCGGATATTGATATCGCCGGGACCCGGCACGCCGGATTCTGCGGGCATCACGCTCGAGACGATAGCCCGGTTCGCAGGTAAATTGCCACTGCT
>JAJNPX010000056.1 GCA_021155145.1 Acidisarcina sp.
AATGCACCGCCATCGCGGCCAGCATTGAGCTATCGGGTGCCCAAACATAATAAAAATAAATAAACCCTTCGTTTTGCGTCACAGGTTTTGTGTCCGCTCCGTCTGCATTGCACAAATAGAGTTGCTCGGTGCGAAAGGTAAGTATGCCGACCGGCGGTTCCGGCGTCACGGCCGCTGGGGTTTCCGCCGTAGGCTCCGCGCCGCTATTGCCCAAATCGGGAGTTGCCGATTCTTCCGCGTTCCCTGCCACGTTTGTTTCTGCTATCGCGGCCGGAGGCGTCGGAGCCGCGTTCGGATCAGCATCGGCCGGATTCTCAGGCTCAAGGGAATATCCGCGCAGCATCGCAACGAACGCGAGCGAGGACGAATCTGGCGACCATCGGATGGTGTCCGGGAAATGCACGGCCATCAGATCTGACGTTACTTTCTTGAGCAGCCTGCCATCGCCCGTGTACATATCAAGCCGGAACTCGGCCTGAAGGTCCCCGGTCCTGTGGTACACGGCAGCTATCCGATTGCCGTCCGGCGAAGCAATAGTGAGGTCCAGAAGCTCCGTAGTTCTGTTTTGATCGAAATCAGCCTGTACCGCCTCATTCTTTTGTTCAGATCTGGGCGGTTGGCTCGGCTCGGGCGGCGGAACATCTGCCTCGTAACGGTAATTCAGACGCACCGAGGGCACGCCCTTGAGAGCGGACGGACGACCGCCGTCGGGCATTCGTTCGCTCGAGCAAGCGGCAAGTCCGATCGCGACAAGGGCTGTGCAAAAAGATCTAGAGTTCACTTTTGAGATATTCCTGATACAGGCGGCGCTGTGTGGGAGTTGGATTCTCGACGGGCACGATCGAATACTCCGACCTAAGATTTGCACCGAGCACAAATGACACTTCCCTGAGACGGTCAAATCGAAAGATCGTGAGCTTTACAGTATCGCCCGGTTTCTTTTCGGCAAGATAGGATTGAAGGAACTGGTTGGAAGCCCGGTATCCGTCTATTGCCACTATTTGATCGCCCGTGTTAAGTCCCTGATCATAGGCTGGGGTTCCGGCCGGTACGGTTCGAATGGTCAGCCGGCCGCCGTCCTCCACAGTATCGGCTCCGATGTATGCACGGTTTCGGTTCGGTTGCTTAACCTCGACCTTGAGGCCGATACCTGCAAAAATTCCTGCGTAATCTATTTCGCCCTCACCTCGGACATACTTTGAGAAAAAGTCGTCCAGGCTCCGCCCCGCCATCATTTCGGACACCCTTTGGTAATCTTCGGGAGTGTAATTTTTCCCTTTCTTATAAAATTCATCGTACAAATAGCGCAGTACATCATCCAGCGACTTCGTGCCGCTTGAGGCGGTCCTGATGGTGATATCCAACATCATATTCACGATCTCGCCCTTGTCGTAGTAAGAGATCTGATTGTTGATGGAGTTTTCGTCCTGCCGGTAGTATTTGATCCAGGCGTCAAAACTAGCCTCTTCAAGACTGGTTTCGAGGCGACCCGGGCGAGCCTGCAGATCGGAGATCATTCCTGCCTTGTTGCTAAGCAATTCCGTGTCGGAGATCAGCCCGGCTCGCCGCAATATCAGACCCTCATAGTAAGCCGTGGCACCCTCAGCTACCCAGAGCAGTTTGGTGTAATTCTCATTCTCATAATCGAAAGGGCCCAAGGCATCGGGCCTGATGCGTTTTACGTTCCACAGGTGAAATACTTCATGGGCGACAAGGCCGAGAAATGCTCGATAACGGGCCGCCGGTTTGAATCCGAAACGGTTCCATTGCAGTGCGGTAGAATTCAGATGCTCCAGGCCGCCTCCACCGCGGAGGTTAACAATGATGGTGTAGTCATCGTAAGGAAGTTCGCCAAAGATCTTATAGCCCTCCTCAAAGATCTTGGCAGAGTCGCTCGCGATCGCGTTCAAGTCGTAATTGCCTTCCCCAGACATCACGACTCGGTGCGGCTTTCCCTGTACAGTGAATGTGATCTCGTTAAAATTGCTCACCTCGAACGGCGAGTCATATAGGATGTCGAAATTCGGGGCACGGAAAGTATTTGGCTGCCCGGCAACACTCGGTAAGCCGGTTGCGATCTTCCAATCGCCAAACGGCATTACTTTCAGAGTAGATGGAGCCGCGAGCTGGCCTTTGGGGAACATGAGAAGCGCGGCGTTGTTCCAAAACGCGTGCTCGTCGTTGAGTTCGTTGGTGCGCACGGTAAGCTCGTTCGAGTAAACGCGGTAAGTCGCGACGAGTTCAACAGAACCTTTGGAATCGATCTGCCAAGTGTTCTTATTTATCTTTCTCCATGCGAGCGGTCGCCCGCTCCCGTCCCTCACGGCAAAATCCTGCACATGCCGGGCATATTCGCGAACCAGATAACTTCCGGGTGTCCAAACCGGCATTTTCAGCTCGGCCTTATCGGGCATCTGGGTCCATTTCAGGCGCATTTCTACCTCGAGAAGGTGGGTCGCCGGCTTCGACATCGAGACCGTGTAGGCGATCTCGGGTTGAGTCTGTCGGGCCACTGGCTGTGACGGCCGGTTCCGTACTGCACTTTGTTGAGCAGGAAATTCTTTTGCCGTAACGGTAAAGAGCACAGCGATGGAAACGGTCAGGCAAATGAGGCGTTGAGCGCGGTCGAGTGCGGTTCGTTTCATAATGGTATTCGTTTACAAAGCATTCTACTACGAAACAATTTGATGACCGAAATGCTGCAACTAGTGGCAGCCGCCGGAATTGCTAGAAATGCGGCCTCCGTGTAAAACTCGAAAGGAGATGGCTGAACCGAAAGAATCGAAGGGCGAAACTTTATTCACCGCCCCTTTGGTCATAATTCTAATTACCGTTTTTATTGATCTGATCGGCTTCGGAATGGTCATACCGATCCTGCCTTTTTACGCCGAGACCGCTCCATATAACGCGACACCGTTTGAGATAGGAATGTTATTTTCTATCTACTCATGGATGCAGTTCTTTTTTGCCCCTGTTCTTGGCCGGCTTTCTGACCGCTACGGCCGCAGGCCTATACTGCTCATAAGCTTGATCGGATCGGCGATCGGCTATTTTCTTATCGGCATTGCGGGCACGTTGACGCTGGTTTTTGCCGGG
>JAJNPX010000069.1 GCA_021155145.1 Acidisarcina sp.
AGCAGTACATCCGCCGCGACCGAATTTCCCGAGGGCGTGGCATTATCAAAAAAGTCCTTGCTCCTGACGATCAGCTCTTCGTGATCGTTCGACGTAAAAAAGAACCCGCCATTCTCCTCATCCCAAAACTCCGTGATCATCGCGTCGGCCAGTTCCCTCGCCGAATGCAGAT
Organism: Acidisarcina sp.; assembly: GCA_021155145.1. Classification (GTDB taxonomy): domain Bacteria; phylum Acidobacteriota; class Blastocatellia; order Pyrinomonadales; family Pyrinomonadaceae; genus OLB17. The sequence goes on from JAJNPX010000069.1 coordinate 173, forward strand.
ACCTGGCCTCGCCCGACACCTGATAAAGCTCGATCAGGCCGTCGGCGAGATTTGCGTAATCCTCGATGTACCCGTTCAACTTCGCGCGTCCGTCTTTCCATGTACGAAGAACCCTGAACGACTGGACCGCAGGCGTCCCCGCCTGCAACGCCGCTTGGGGCGTATCGTCGTGGACGACCATCTCCCGCAACAGAAAATCTGCGTTCTTCTTTGCCACGTCCAGGAAATCCGGCTCTTCGAGCACCGCGGCGGCCTCGGCAAATGCCGCCAGCATAAGGCCGTTCCACGCCGTCAATACCTTTTCATCGCGAAACGGCTTGATCCGCTTCTCCCGAGCCTCGAACAGACTCGACCGCATGCGTCCCGCCTGAACGGACGCGTCAGCCTCCGATTCCCCGCCGCCGAGGTCACCCGTCCGGCCTCCGCGAATGTTGAGAATGTTCTTCCCTTCAAAATTCCCCTCCGCCGTCACGTCATACAATGCACAAAATTCGCGTGCATCCTCTTCGCCGAGGACTTCGGCTATCTCTTTCGGTGTCCAGACAAAGAATTTGCCCTCTTCACCCTCGCTATCGGCATCCTGAGTCGAATAAAACGCTCCGCTCGCGTCGGTCATCTCCCGCCGCACGTATTCGAGCGTCTCCACCGCTATCCGCTTGAACAACTCGGCTTCTTCCGACCTTGGACCTTGGACTTTGGACTTTGGACTCTTAGCGATCTGATACAGGTGAAGGAAGACTCTTATCAGCTGAGCATTGTCGTACAGCATCTTCTCAAAATGCGGCACGAGCCAGATCGCGTCGACCGCGTAGCGGTGAAACCCTCCGCCGATCTGATCGTAGATCCCGCCCTTTGCCATCTTCTCGGCGGTCGTCTTCACGATCTCGAGAGCACCGGTGTCTCCGGTCCTTTTCCAGTAACGCAGCAAAAAATCCATCGCCATCGCGGCCGGAAACTTCGGAGCACCGCCGAATCCGCCGTTCCTGGCATCGTACGAACTTACAAAACTCTTATAGGCATGCTCGCTCAACGAACCATCGATACCGCCCGAAAGTTCCGTCAACGTCATCCGCCGCAGTTCGCCGACTATCTCATTCGCCGAATGGAGCAATTCATCGCGCTTTGTTTCCCATGCCTCGGCGATGCTCATCAGCACCTGCGGCCAGGACGGCATGTTGTACCGCTGAGCCGGCGGGAAATAGGTCCCGCCAAAGAACGGCAGCTTTTCCGGCGTGATGAAGACATTCATCGGCCAGCCGCCGCGGCCGGTCGTGAGCTGAACGAAATTCATATAGATCTGGTCCACGTCCGGGCGCTCTTCCATATCGACCTTGATATTGATGAAATGTCGATTCTGGATCTCGGCGACCTTCTCATCCTCGAACGATTCGTGCTCCATCACATGGCACCAGTGACACGCTGAATACCCAATGCTAACCAGCACCGGCTTATCTTCGGCCCTGGCCCGTTCGAACGCCTCCTCGCCCCACGGATACCAATCCACAGGGTTGTGCGCGTGCTGCAATAGATAAGGCGAACTCTCGCCGATCAGCTTATTAGTAAATTTCTTTGGTGCCGGCATTTTGAGATTCTAACACGTGCATTTCGCTGCCGGGCCTCGCAACCGGCCGGGCGAGCTACTAGCGGCAAAGTTGTAATTCTGATATATTCTCGAATGTATCCTATGACCCCGCGGTGCATCGCAAAACTTCGGCCTGCACGCCAGCGCGCCAATCTCTTCGGCGGCGACTAATTTTCTCCGATGTAACGCCGGCACACGACCGGCGAATTCCCTCGCCCGCGCGCAGGGCGAAACATCCAACCAAACCGCCGAGCACCGCTCAGCCACAGAACACAGGAGAAATACAATGACCCCGACAACAGAACTCGCGTCACGAACACACCCCGAGATCAAGACACCATTGCCCGGCTCTAAGGCCCAGGCGATCATCGACGCAGACTCGCGCTACGTCACCCCGAGCTATCCGCGCCCGGATTACAAATTGGTCGTCGACAAGGCTCACGGCGTTTGGGTCGAAGACCCGGACGGCAACACTTTCCTCGATTGCAACGCCGGCGTGGCCGTCTGCTCGACCGGCCATTGCCACCCCGAAGTGGTGGCGGCGATCACAAAACAGGTAAACGAATTCATACACTTCTGCGGTACCGACTATTTTTACCGCCACATGCCCGAACTCGGGAAAAAGCTTGAAGAGATCTGCCCGATAGAGGGAGCGACCCGAACTCACTTTGCTAACAGCGGTGCCGAGGCTATCGAGACCGCACTTAAGGTCGCCATGTATCACACGCGGCGGCAAAAATTCGTCTCGTTCTATGGATCGTTCCACGGCCGCACACTGGGGGCACTCTCGCTTACAAGCTCAAAACGCGCACAACGGTTGGGGTTTATGCGGCAGACGCTGGACGTCGTCCATATCCCGTACCCGAAGAAGTTCCGCCATTTCGCGACCGATATGCCGACCGATGAGGCGACGATCACACGCGACGTGATCAACTGGCTTGAGAATCGTGTATTCAAGACCACAACGCCGCCCGAAGAGGTCGCAGGTATCGTCCTTGAGGTCGTGCAAGGCGAGGGCGGCTACATCCCGGCTCCGACGGCTTTCGTCAAGGAACTTCGCCGGATCTGCGACCAGCACGGCATCATGCTCATCATCGACGAGGTACAGTCCGGCATGGGCCGCACCGGCAAGATGTTCGCACTCGACCATCACGACGGCGTCAAGGCCGACATCATGTGCCTCGCAAAGGGCCTGGGTTCGGGAATGCCGATCGGCGCGTGTATCGCACGCGCGGACATAATGGATTGGCATAAAGGCGCGCACGCCTCGACCTTCGGCGGTAACCCGGTGGCATTGACCGCCGCGATGAAGACCATCGAGCTGCTCCAGGGCGGCCTTGTCGAAAACAGCCGCGAGGTGGGAGCGTATCTCGAAGCGGGACTCAACAAGCTGAGAGATAAGTATGACTGCATCGGCGATGTTCGCGGGCTCGGTATGATGCTCGGCGTCGAGTTTGTAAAAGATAAGACGTCGCTCGCCGCGGATGCAGAACTCCGCGACAAGATCGAGATGGCATGTTACAAAAAAGGCCTGATCATACTTGGCTGCGGCGACGCCGCTATCCGCTGGTCACCCCCTCTTATCCTTACAAAAGAGAACGTCGACGTCGCCCTCGAGATATTTGACCAGGCCATCGCCGAATCGATTTAGGTTCAGAGTGCGCGATCTATCGCGTAAAAGGCCCGCAGCTTCGAGGCCGCGGGCCTTTTCGTTTGACTACTGATGTCGGTACCTTTGAATTTGACGGCCTGCCCGAACGCGGCCACGTCATTATGGGCAAGACGAAATTAGCCCTTCGCTTTCTTTATCTCCTCGACCATAACGGGAACGGCCTCGAAGAGATCACCGACGATACCGTAATCGGCGATATCGAAGATCGGGGCCTCGCTATCTTTGTTGACGGCGACGATCGTGCCGGCATTCTTCATGCCGACGATATGCTGTATGGCACCCGAGATGCCGAGCGCGATGTAGAGCTTCGGAGCGACGGTTTGTCCCGACGAACCGATCTGGCGATCGATCGGCAGCCATTCGCTGTCGCAGATCGGCCGTGACGCGGCGAGGTCGGCACCGAGTGCATCGGCGAGCTGCTGGGCGACGGCAATGTTCTCCTGCGACTTGATCCCGCGGCCGATCGCCACGATGATCTCGCTCTTTGTGAGGTCAACCGAAGCCTTTGCCTCCTGAAACGGCTCTTCCGCTGTCATACGGATATCGCCTATCGTGACGTCCATCGCTTCCACCGCAGCGCTTCCCTTTTCGGCGGCATCGCCGCGGAACGCACCTGATTGGAACGTAACGAAATAAGGCGCGTCGCCGCCGACGGTCACATCAGCGTCCAGCTTACCGAGGAAGATGCGGCGAGTAAGAACCAGTTTTCCGCCTTCGGCACGATAGCGAATACAATCGCCGACGACCTCGCGGCCGAGGCGCGTGGCGACCTTCGGCGCAAAATCG
>JAJNPX010000106.1 GCA_021155145.1 Acidisarcina sp.
CCGCCATCGTGACTAATACCGACGAGCCGCCGTATGAGATGAACGGCAGGGGAATGCCCTTCGCCGGCAGCAGCGATGTGACGACGCTGATATTGAAAAGCGCCTGCACGATGATCCCGGTGATGAGGCCTACGCCGAGCAGCATCCCGAATCGGTCCGGCGACTTCACCGCCGCACGTGCACCGCGCCAAAGCAGCAGCCCGAACGCGATCACCACCGCGAGCGTACCGACGAGGCCCAGTTCTTCACCGACAACGGAAAAGATAAAATCCGAATACGGATAAGGAAGGTAAAAAAGCTTCTGTTGTCCCTTCGCAAATCCTTCACCGAAGATGCCCCCCGAACCTATCGCGTAGAGCGACTGCACGACCTGATAGCCGGCGTCGTCCGAATGGGCGAACGGGTCGAGAAAGGCCATCAGGCGTTCGACTCTCCACGGTGCCATCAGAACAGCGGCCAGGGCCATCACGACCATTGCCGCCGCGACGGTCGCGATGTGAAGCAGTTTGGCTCCCGCCGCAAAATAGACCGAGGCGAAGATCGCGCATAATACGATCGTCGTCCCGAGGTCGGGCTCGATGAATATCAGCCCACCCATCAGGATCAAGGCTCCGAGGCACGGTATCACCGTGGATTTTATCTCGCCCACCCGATCCTGATTTCGCGTCAAAAAATATGCGAGGAAGACGGGCAACGCTATCTTTGCGATCTCCGAGGGTTGGATCGAGAACGGCCCCATCCTTATCCACCGCCGAGCTCCATTGATCTCCGGAAATGCAAAAACTGCGACCAGCATCACGATCGTAAGTGCAAAGAGGGCATAGACCGCGATCGGTTGGTTCAGCCTGCGGTAATCAACTCGGCTGGCAGTGAACATTACGATGAGTCCGGCAAGCGTAAACCCGAGCTGCTTGTAAAAATAGGTGAACTGCGAGGCTCCGGCCGTCTCGCGGACGGCGATCATCGCCGACGCGCTGTAAACCATCATCGCCCCGAACAGGGCTAATCCCGCCGCGATCGCGAACATCATCCAATCTGTTCTCAGCCGGTTCGCCATCATCGGATCGTTAAGCTCCCGCCACCTTTGACCGCAGTTTCATCACGCTCTCTTTGAATGTCTCACCGCGATGCTCAAAACTTCGAAACATATCAAAACTTGCACACGCCGGTGCAAGCAGTACCATGTCGCCCGCCTCGGCCGCCTGAAAGCCCTTGGAGACCGCGTCTTCCATTGATGAGGCACGTAACATCTCCGAGCTGCCCTTGAGCTGCGATTCGATATTGTCCGCATCTTCGCCGATGAGGATCAATGACCTGACCGATCTCTCGATCAGCGGAAGCAGAGGAGCGTATGGAGCGCTCTTCCCCCGCCCGCCAAGAATAAGCACCACCTTCCCTTCGCCTTCCGAGAGTGCTTCTAGCGCCTTTAGCGTCGCATCGACGGATGTGGCCTTCGAATCGTTGTAAAACGAAACGCCGTCGATCTCGGTCACATGCTCGATGCGGTGTTCCACGCCCTTGAATTCGGCGATCGTCTCGCGCATCGACTCCGGAGATGCACCACAAGCCAGTCCGGCGGCGAGCGATGCGAGTACGTTCTCCACGTTATGCAGGCCCTTCAGAAAGATCTGGTCGCGTGTGGTCAATATCTTTTCCTTGCCGTTGGCACGGCAAACGAGGTCGCGGTCGCGAAGGAACAAACCCTCGTCCAGTTCCTTCGAAACGCTGAACAGCGATACATCTGCTTTGAGCCCTTTGGCCCAGCTTGCCGTGATCTCGTCGTCCGCGTTGAGGATCGCCACATCCTCAGGCGTTTGATTCATGAATATGCGATGTTTGGCGGCGGCATAGTCTGTGAACGAATCGTATCGGTCCAGGTGATTTGGCGTTACGTTCAAACAGATCGCGACATTTGCACGAAAGTTCTTGATCGTTTCGAGCTGAAAACTAGACAGCTCGGCCACCGTCCAGGTCTCATCACGCGCCGAGGTGGCAAGATCGAGAAGCGGTGTCCCGATATTTCCACCCACTTGGGTCTCGATGCCCGAATTTTTCAACAGTTCGCCGATAAGGGTCGTCGTGGTCGTCTTTCCGTTCGAACCGGTTATCCCGACCAGACGTCCTTTCATGAATCGGAATGCAAGCTCGACCTCTCCGATGACCTCACCATCCATCCGGTCGACATAGCGTGCGGGAATGGTGCTTGTCGGCACGCCAGGCGAGATGATCACAAGATCTATCTGGTCGAGCAGCCACGACGGCAGATCCCCGCCGATCAAGCCCACACCATGGGTCTCCTTCAGCGACCTCGCCTCCTCGGACCAGGCATCGACCTGCTTTGTGTCATGCAGGGCGACAACGGCTCCACGCTCCGCTAAGAATCTCGCGGAGGCGATGCCGGACTTCCCGGCCCCGAGCACAAGTGCTTTTCTTCCTTCGATCTGCATGTTCTCAACCGTACTGACGGCGATACACAAACGACGTCAACGCAGCTTCAGCGTCGATAAACTCAATAGTGCGAACAATATAGCGACGATCACGAATCTGAACACAATCTTCGGCTCCTTCCACCCCGAAAGCTGAAAGTGGTGGTGGAGCGGCGCCTGCAAAAATATTCGTTTTCCCGTCCCGGCCGTCCGCTTTGTAAATTTGAAATATCCGACCTGCAGCATTACCGAGACCGCTTCGATAATGAACACTCCCCCGATGAACGGAAGCAGGAACTCCTGTTTGGTCAGGATCGCCACCGTGCCAAGGGCACCGCCGATCGCCAGCGAGCCCACATCACCCATGAAAACCTCGGCCGGCGGAGCGTTGTACCATAGAAAACCGAGGCTCGCACCGACCATCGCCCCGCAGAATACGGTCAGTTCCGCTGAAGCGGGATTGAATGTGATGTCAAGATATTCAGCCCACCGGCGGTCGCTCGCTACATACGTAAGTGCCGTGAGCGCCGCCATCGCGATGAACGTAACGCTCGATGCAAGGCCGTCCATCCCGTCCGTAAGATTGACGGCGTTCGACGAGCCGAGCAGAACGAACGCGATAAAGACCAGATACAGCACCGGCGGTATCACGCTTATGCCCACCGGATTTGCCGTGTCTTTCAAGAACGGAATGCTCAGATTCCAGGAATAATTCGTGGCGAAATAAAGCACCGCCCAGACCGCCACTGCTGTTACAAGCTGGCCCGCGAGCTTCTGTTTGCCGGTCAGCCCAAGGGACCGCTTTTTTACGATCTTGATGTAATCGTCCGCGAAACCCACTACTCCGAAAAGCGTGGTCGCACCGAGCGCGAGCCATAAGAAAACACTGTCGAGCCGCGCCCATATGATCGTCGAAAGAAACACGGAGCCGATGATCAATATCCCGCCCATGGTCGGCGTTCCGCGTTTTGCCTGATGCTCGGCGGAAAGCTCCTCGCGTATCTCCTGCCCGAATTTCATCTCGGACAGTTTCTTGATGACCCGCTTTCCAAAGAACAAGGTGATCAGCAGCGCCGTGATCGTCGACCAGGCGGTCCGGAAAGTGACATACTGGAAAACATTCAGGCCCTTATAGAAGTAGGATTCGCTCGCGGCACCGTACTGCCTGAATATCAACTGATAGAGAAAGTAGTAAAGCATTTTCCGTTTTCATCTGCCTTGCCGCGAAAAAACTTCAACGCTGCACTGCTGCTGATCTCTCCAGACCAAATCTATCTGTCAGTTTCTCGACCACCTTTTCCGTTCGCACGCCCCGCGAACCCTTGATCAAAACCACATCTCCCTCACCGAGCTGATCGGCAAGCAATTCGCCGGCGGCGGCCGAATCCGTCGCGAACACCGCATCGGCCAGGCCGCCATGCACCGCTGCTTCGACCAAATACCGAGCAAACCCTCGAACCCCGATCAACAGGTCCACGTTCTTTCCGGCGATCGCAAGACCTGCTTCGCGGTGAAGCCGCTCGGCATCATCGCCGAGTTCGAGCATCTCACCCGCAACGACTATACGCCTCGGCGCACCCGCCGCCCCATCCGTCAGCGTTTCGACCATTGAGATCAACGCATCCGGATTAGAATTATACGAATCGTTTATCAGCGTGACGCCGTTCGCGAGTCGAATGATCTCGCCGCGTTGGGGCGGCGCCACTACCGAACTAAGGCTTTCGCCGATCGTCTGTGCCGACATCCCATATATGTGGCCGACGGCCGCTGCCGCAAGGGCATTGAGGATATTGTGTCGCCCGTTCAGCGGGAATGAAACACTGCTCGATCCGTCAGGCGTCGTCAGAACAAAACGTGTCAGGCCGAAACCGCTGTATTCGATCTCCGTCGCACTCACATCGGCGTTATTTTCCACGCCGTAGGTGATGACCGTGCCGGCCGTCAGGCTTCTCATCGCCGCCACCCGTGCATCGTCCGCATTGAGGACCGCCACGCCGCCATCTTTCATCCCTTCGACGATCTCCGACTTCGCCGCCGCTATATTCTCGATGGAGCCCAGATGCTCGAGGTGCACGGGCAGCACGTTCAGCACGACCGCCACATCCGGCGGTGTTATCCGGCATAAGCGGGCGATCTCGTGCAGCGGAGTGGACATCCCCATCTCAAGAACGGCGATGTCGTACGACAGATCTTTCGCGAGATTCAGGACCGTCAGCGGGTGCCCGAGCCCGTTGTTGTAATTCTTAATGTTCTTAAGGACCTTCCGTCCGCTGGCTTCAAGGACATGCGCCGTTAGTTCTTTCGCCGTCGTCTTCCCGGCGCTCCCGGTGATGGCGACGACCGGTCCGCCCCATTTGAGATAAACTTCGTGGGCAAGCCGTTGGAGTGCGGCGATGACATCCCCGACGTAGATCAGCCGATCTTCAAACTGCGAAAGAACGCCGATGTGTTCTTCATACCGGTCTCGCCTAACTACGGCCGCGGCTGCGCCCTTCTCAAGCGAAGCCTTAACGTAAACTGTCGCGTCGTCAAAATCGCCGTTAAAGCCATTCTCGGCATACTCCGGTTGTGAAAGGGCAAAAAAGACATCGCCCGCCTGTACTTCGCGTGAGTCGATGACAAAAGACATAACTTCGCGTTCCAACAAGGCGGGATCGATTCCGGGAGCCTCGGCTCCCATATACTGAATCGCTTCTTTCAGTCTCAAGTCTTCCGTTTTACCTCCGAACCTGGCTTATCCTTTACTATCACGAGTCTTGGGCGGTCGGTCACGGTCTTGGTCTCTTTTTGTTCTTCCTCTCGCGGCGATCTTCGTTTAGGAACGGTTTCCTCAGGTGCTTTCGGCTTCATTACCGGAGCGGGTTTAGCTTCGACCGGCAGCTTCTTGCTCGGTTCCGCTGCTGCGGCGGGTGTTTCAAGTGCCGCATTCCGATCGCTCACGATGACGTCAGGCGGCGGCTCTTCCAGGATCTCTCCGGCCGGCACATCAGCATTGTCGTTCTCAGCGACCAACGAGTTATCGAGCAGGTCGGGCTTGACGTTAAGTTCCGGTAAGACCTGCTCGGCGATCTCGCGAAAGACCGGGGCCGCGACCTGCCCGCCGTCACGCCCGCCGACCTTAGGCTCGTCGATGATGACCGCGATCGTGATCTTCGGATCGTCGGCCGGGGCAAAGCCGATGAAGGACGACATATATTTGGCCGAATTCACCCTCTTCAATTTTTCGTCGAATTTCCACGC
>JAJNPX010000131.1 GCA_021155145.1 Acidisarcina sp.
ATGGTTGGGAGGCGGCCGACGGTTCTTCCTTTTAGCCTCCACAAATTTGCCCGGAGCCCGGACCTGACGCCTATCGGCGTGTGTATCGTAAAGAATACATTGAATCTCAGGGCAAGCATGGACACGATCCAATACGAATTCCAAAAGCCCAGATCAAGATGGAGTATCGACACTTTAGGGTCGAACTTCTTGTAGATTGCTTTAATAAATCGAAAGTCTGCGGCTATCTTGGAAAACCGCTGTAATGATCTCTGGATCCCACGAAGGTCCCTTTTAAGGTCAAACTGCCCGGGGATAAAATGGACCGACGCCCCTAACCGCTCCGCTTCCGCGATAACGGCCGCGGAAGAACCGTCAGGTAACGCGATGGAGATCTTGTAGTGCTTTGACGCCTCCGGGATCAGTGAAAGAAAATATCTTTGGGCACCGCCCCAGTCACGATAATTCCATCCATACACGATCTCTTTCATAATCAAAAGAGTCGTCCTTACGCGATGCCCCGCTTAGTGTCCGCAAAGGGCTGGATCCGAACAGCCTTGAGGATCAATCGCATTAAATAGGCCATAAACGCAAAAATGGCCTTGGGTTTTGACGGGGCAGAATACCAAAGGGCGGCAAACTGTCGTCTTAAGTTCAATGGATGCCGCTTATTGAGGAACAAGGCCTTTCCCGCCGCAACTAATCCCTGCGTGTGGAGCGGCGCCGGATATGAGTTAGGTTCGCACCAGACGAGCGACCGAGGCTCCACCACTAATCTCCAACCTGCTTTCCTCATCCGCATCAACAGCTGCGCATCTCCCCATCCGAAAGGAAACTTTCGTTCGTCTAATAGTCCGTTTTCCCGTAATGCGGCGGAAGGAAACAGTACACAGTTGCCGACGATACATTCAACGTCAAAAGCTTCCTTCGGGACCGAAAATGCTGTAAGGTCCTCTGGAATGACCCAGCCGCCCGACGCCGACCGCCATTTAAGCCCGACCTGAAATACGCGATGCGGCTCATTCCAGAGAAGCAGGAGCGCTCCGACAATTGTGTCAGGAAGTCGCCGTGCCGTAGACACGAGTTGCTGCAGGAAGTTCTCGTGAAAAACCGCATCGTCGTTCATCGTGACAACGTAGTCGGCTCCCCAGTCCAAGGCCGCCTCAATGCCCCGATTCGTACCTCCAGCATAATGCAGTGAGCCGTCACCCTGGATCAACTCTACGTCGGGAAACTCTTCGCGAATGGCTCGGCTGGTACCGTCAGTCGAACCATCGTCGACCACAAAGATACGAACATTGAGACCCTCTCGATTGATACGAGCGAGGCTTCGGAGGCCCCGCAGAGTTATATCTCGCCGATTGTGAACCGGGATCACCAGGGCGGTCTTTGCGAGTTGGGTCGACATTTTCCGCTAGGCTGTGCTCGACGTGATCGTCTTTTTTGCCCGTGAAGCCGCGACCTGCTCCTCTATCCATTTGTATGTGGCGCGGAGACCATCTTCGAGCGAGATCGTCGGTTCCCAATCGAGCACGCTCCGGAGCTTTGAATTGTCTGAATTGCGTCCTCGGACGCCGATCGGGCCATCCACGTGCCTCTTTTCCAGTTTAACCCCGGCGATCTCCGAAACAATATCAACCAGTTCGTTTATGGTAACCATCCTGTCCTGGCCGAGATTCAGAGGCTCGAAATGGTCAGAACGCATCAAGCGTTGGATCCCTTCCACACAGTCATCGATATAACAGAACGATCGCGTCTGTTCACCATCTCCCCATATTTCGATAAAGTCGTCGCCACCAAGTTTGGCGTTCGCAACTTTTCGGCAGATCGCCGCGGGAGCCTTTTCGCGTCCGCCCTGCCATGTTCCCAGTTCACCGAATATATTGTGAAATCGGACGATGCGAGTTTCTATCCCATGATCCTCGCGATAGTATGTACAAAGCCGCTCGCTGATGAGTTTCTCCCATCCGTAGGCGTCCTGAGGGAACGCGGGATAGGCATCTTCTTCCTTCAGCGGCGTAACATTCGCATCCATCTGCAGATGCTCCGGATAAACGCATGCCGAACTCGTATATAGGTAACGTTTTACCCCATTCAACCTAGCGGACTCCAGCGTATGTAGGTTAATTAGCGAATTATTGTAGAGAATCTGCGCATGGTGGGAGGAAATGAATCCCATACCACCCATATCGGCTGCGAGTGCATAGACCTCGTCGACACCGGCCGTCGCCTGCACAGCGTCACCCCGGTCTCGCAGATCAAGAACAAGAAATTCATCGGCTTCGGTCTCCGAAAATTCCGGCCTTTTTAGGTCAACCCCTCTTACCCAATAGCCGCGATCCTTAAGATAGCTAACTAGATGGGTCCCGATGAATCCACCGGCACCCGTGACCAGGGCCCTATTATTGGTTATCATCAAGATCTAAATTCTATACCGCCGGTTCGTCGCGATCGTAATTATCCCGGTGGTAATAGCTTTGGTAGTAGTAGTAATTATCCTTCGAATTCAGTTTCACATTATTCAGCACAACGCCGAATACACGGGCCCCGATATCTGTAAGCATCTGGCGGGACCGGCGAACGACCTGCCTTGACGTGCGATCCGAATGGACTACGAGGATCACTCCATCCACGATCGAAGCGATCAAAACTCCATCCGTAAAGGATGTTATCGGCGGTGAGTCAATGACAACGTGATCGAAGTGTTTCTGGAACATCAACAAGAGTCTGGCCATCTGCTCCGAGCCGACCAACTCGGCCGGATTGGGTGGTATCGGACCGGAACTCATCACGCTGACACTTGTCCGCTCGTCTTTGGCAATATACGCCAGGATCTCACCTTCGGAAAGTTCACTTGAGAGTACGGTGCTCAGGCCCTTTCCATTCTTGAGTCCGAACACCGAGTGCACGCGAGGCCGGCGCATATCCGCGTCGATGATCAGGACGCGTGCTCCCGTCTGTGCGAGACTGATCGCGGTATTGGTCGCAGTTGTCGTCTTACCCTCTGACGGGACGCTTGAGGTGATCAGAAGCGATTTTGGAGCGTGCCCAGCCGTAGAGAGAAGGATAGAGGTTCGCAATTGGCGATAGGCCTCAGCGAGAGAAGAGCGCGGGTCGGAAAAGATAAGGAGTTCGGACTTTAGCCGATCTTCGGGCTCATCGTTATTGCCACCAACCAGCAACAGCTTTCGTTTCGGCATCGATTCGAGCGTCGGTATCGCCGCAAGGGCCGGAAGTTGAAGATAATTCTCAACTTCTTCGGTCGAGCTGATAGTGTCGTCCAGATATTCAAGGAACAGGGCCAATCCCATACCGAAAAGAGTAGAAAGAATGAGCGCCGCCACCACGGTAGTCAGCCGCCGGGGCGAAACGGGGTTTTCGTTCGGTATCGCATAATCTGCAACGCTGATGTTATTGTCCGATCCTTGGGCAGCAACGTCATTGCCGCTCTGTTGTTTTCGAAGGTTGTCCAGAAAACCCTTGTTCGTCTCGATGTTTTGTTCGAGGAGCTTTATCTGAACGGCACCGGTATTTTGTCCTTGAGCCAGATCATATTGTTCATTGTACGCACTCCGAACCTTATCTTCGCGGTCTTTTGCCTGCTGGTAATCGGTCCGAAGTGTATCGAGCAGTACCTGACTGCTGCGCTTTCTAAAATCGTCCAACTCCTTCCGATTCTTCTCGACCTCGGCCGCGATGGAGTTTTCTAAACTCTGGATCTGGGTGTCGATCTCCCTGATCTCCGGAGCACCTTCTTTGAACTCTTCAAGCAAACGGGCACGATTTGCCTTCAGCTCAGAGATCTTCTTTTGGGTGTCGTTGCGGATCGAGCGTAGGCTGTTCTCCTGTTCGGTGATGTACCTTGCCATCCGCTCTTCGGTCAATGCTCTGGCATTTTCCGGCGACCGAAGGACCGAGTTATATTTAGCCTCCGCAAGCTTTCGCGCATTTTCCGCCTCGAGCAGGTCCCGATTCAAACCGGAAAGGCGATCTATCACGATCGTTTGGTCGCCCTCGGTCTTCAGTATTCCGGCGCTCTGCTTGAGCTCGACGAGTTTTATCTCGTCATTTCTCACTTCGGATTGGAGATCGGCTATACGCTGCTGCAGAAAGTCGTTCGTCTTACGGCTTGTTCCCGACCGTTTCTCCCAATTTGCCTTGACAAAGGTCTCGCCGACCGCATTTGCAACGAACGCGGCAAATCGCGGATCCGTGTGACGAAAAGAGAGTTCTATAAGGCGGGTGTCCTTGAATGTCGCACGCGATTCCCTGATCGGCTCAACGATGATGTTCGGCTTGATGGCATCGACGAAGGGGGCGAGTCTTACGGCTTCGGCAACTTCTTCAGAAGTCAGCAAACTATTCTCGATCGGGATCTCGCTTTCGGCTCCGTCCTTTCGAACATTATCCGGTGCTAAGCCTATCGCCTTAAACAGCCCGCTCAATGCGGATCCGGAATTAGGTCCGCTCGAGTCTTGCAGCTCTTTGCTCGTATCAAGACTGTGTTCCTTGATGACCCGGCGCAGGAGGGCATCACTGCTCAATAATTGGAGTTGCGTATTGAAATAAGAGGGATCTGGATTTGATATTGCACGCTGCCTATCGTTTGTAACAAGGTCTGGATTTGTCTGTTCAAGATCGACCTGGATCTTTGCGCTGGCAACATAGATATTAGGCTTGCGCGCCATATATATGGCAACCAACGTGGTGATGAGCACGGCAAGCCCGATTACAAGCCAGAGCCGCTTTCGAATTGCCCGCCAGTAATCAGCAAGGCCGAAGCCCTCGTTCATGTAAAACTCGCGATAAGACGGGTACCGGCCCGTGCCCGCAACAATCTGCGGTTCGAACGGACGTTCGATCTCGGTCGATTCGCTGACTAGCGGCTTACGCGCGATCTCTCTGCTTTCTCGCATTGTTTATTTACGGTATACGATAAAATAGCGACGGGATACCGCCCGTAAGCGAACGCCCGATGTTCTGGAAGATGCTCTTTGCCTGGTCTTCGCTCACTGCGATCACATCGTTGGGTTCCAGGAACGGGTCATTGGCTTCGCGTTTTGCGATCTTTCCAATGTCGTAGATAAATTCTTCTCGATCAGCGGAACCGGGCTTTTGGCGGAATACCCTTATTTTCCCCTTATTGGCTGCCGAGGCAAGACCCGAGGCCGAAGCGATGGCCTGCATCAACGTTATCGGCTCCTTGAACTTGACCGGGCCCTGTTTTCCAACGTTGCCGTAGACATATACGCTGTCTTCAACAAGTACGGAGACGATATCTCCCGGCCGCAATTCAGGATTGACTTTTGCCTCAAGGACCTCTTTCAATTTGAAGTCCATGTAAAGCGTGTCTTCGTCGTCAATTTGGGTTTCGCCAGTTTTACAATTCGCTGTACTACCAGTTCGAGCAAGGATCATCCGCGAGCCTGCCTCTCTGGTCGGGCCACCTGCATACGCAAGTAATTCCAACAATTTAACTCGGCGGTTGATTATATAATTTGCGGGTTTTTCAACTGCTCCGATGATCGCAAACGATTGAGACCGCTGCTCGGCCACGCTCACAACCACTTCAGGATTGCGGAGATAGTCCTTTTTGTAAGCTTCAGCTATATCACTAGCCAATTCCCCTTCTGTTTTGCAAACGGCTAGGACAGGCTCATCAAGCCGAAAGAGCTTGATCGTCCCGTTCGGGTTCACCTCGACATTCTGCGTTAATTCGGGATGTCGGAATACCTGTACACTAATCTTATCCTGATAGCCGATCCGATATCTCTCTGTTCCGGATTGCACAGGCGTCTGTGCCCGGGCAGTGATTCCGACCGACAAAATCAAAACGCTAAAAACAATTGGAATGAAAACCGGTCGCATTGGTCACCCCTGTGCTTGACTGTTAGACGTTGTCTCTTGGCTCATTTTTGGCCCGGCGGTCAGAAATTCGGGCGCCAACTAATTCCGGGCGCAAACGAAATGAGAGCATGAGAATTTTATCAAAATACCGATACCAATGAAAACTGTATGTTTTGAAACTAGGCTTCACTTCGCTAAACTCTGTTTTTACTTTCTTTCGAACGCGGCATGGAAAACGTTACGCCGATGCTTCGGCAGTATCTCGATATAAAGAAAAATTACCCGGGAACGATCTTGTTCTTTCGGCTTGGCGACTTCTACGAGATGTTCAATGAGGACGCCATAGTCGGTTCAAAGGAATTGAACATCACTTTAACCGCAAGGCACAAGGATTCACCCAACCCCGTCCCAATGTGCGGCGTCCCTTACCATGCCGCCCCTGCGTATATCTCAAAATTCATAAAGAAGGGATACAGAGTAGCGATCTGTGAACAGGCAGAAGCTCCGCGCAAAGGGGTGAAGTTGGTAAAGCGTGAGGTAGTTCGTGTTATCACGCCAGGTACAGCGATCGACCTACAAGATTCCGAACCAACGGAATCCGTTTATTTAGCCGCCATTTACGGCAACTCAGATACTTGGGCGGTCGCCTTTCTCGAACTTTCGACCGGGGAGTTCTTGGCTACCCAGGTGACAGGAAATAATTCATTAACAAAAATTCTTGAGCATATTGAGAATTTTGGTCCTCGCGAACTTCTTGTTCCAGAAACTCTGGCAAGTAATATCAGGTCCGAATTTCCCGCAAACAATTTGGGACCGGATCTCATTGACGAGTTCCGTTCTACGACGCGGCCGGGCGATTTTCTTACCTTGACCGAACTTGACGATTCCCATTTCGACCTGAAGGCGGCCCAGAACGGGCTTTCCTCTCATTTGGGCACCAAAGATCTGTTTGGATTTGGAATAGGGGAAAAACCAGAAACTGTTCGCGCCGCCGGAGCCTGCCTGGAGTACGCAAAAAGGACTCAAAGATCGGCGGTTGAACATATATCTTCGATAAGTTATTTCGAATCCAATGAATTTTTGGTTCTCGATGCTGTCACATTGAGAAACCTGGAGATCGTAGATAATAGAAATGACAATAATAAGCATACGCTTCTTAAAGTAATAGATGAAACGGTATCCGCGATGGGGCACCGGCTGTTGAGATCCTGGATCCTGCGCCCATCAATAAAGAGAAGCGAGATACAGACCAGGCAAACTGCCGTTAATGAGCTGCTTGATTCCATCCTTCGCGAAAAGCTCAGATCTCTCCTAAGGGGCATATCCGATATTGAACGCCTCGTCGGGCGACTGAATCTCGGAAGTGCGAATCCCCGAGACCTTGTTTCGCTGCGCCGGTCACTCGGTCAGGTTCCCGAGATGATCCTTCACCTTGCCGACTCGCGTTCGCTTCTGCTTCAGGTACTCTCTGAGAATATCTTTCCGCTTCCTGAACTTGTTGATCTTATCGACCGGGCTATCGTTGACGATCCGCCTAGCCTGCTTTCTGAAGGAGGGGTTATTCGTGACGGCTTCGACAAGGAACTTGACGATCTCCGCAGTATTTCCCGCAACGGTAAACAGACCATCGCAGAGTTTGAAGAGGCGGAGCGTAAACGATCGGGCATAGCGACCCTTAAAGTGAGGTTCAATAACGTCTTTGGGTATTTCATAGAGGTATCAAAGGCGCAACTTCCGCGGGTTCCGTCGGACTACGAGCGTAGGCAGACCCTTGCGAATGCCGAACGCTATACCACGCCCCAGCTCAAGGACTGGGAGAAAAAGGTACTTGGAGCAGAGGAGAAGATCGTTCTGCTTGAGACGGAACTATTTGAACGGATCCGTGAATCTGCAAGGGCTGAAACGACAAAGCTTCAATCGACCGCAAGGGCGATCGCAACTTTGGATGCGCTCCTTTCTCTGGCTGAGACGGCAGCGAAACGAAACTATGTATGCCCGGTCCTTCACGATGGCGATGAGATAGAAATAGTGAAGGGCCGTCACCCCGTGGTCGAGGCCCATTTGGGCGGCTCCTTTGTGCCGAATGACCTTTATCTAAACAACTCGACGGATCGGTTGCTTATCGTGACTGGCGCGAATATGGGCGGTAAGTCAACGGTTTTGCGACAGGCGGCCTTGATCCAGATACTCGCTCAATGTGGGTCGTTTGTCCCTGCCGCCTCAGCGAGATTGCCGATCATCGACCGGGTCTGGACCCGAGTCGGGGCTTCTGACGATCTTGCGTCGGGGCGTTCGACGTTCATGGTTGAAATGACAGAAACGGCCGCGATTCTACACAACGCAACCCCCAGAAGCCTTGTAATTCTGGATGAGATCGGGCGTGGCACATCGACATTTGACGGGTTGTCGATCGCCTGGGCGGTCGCGGAATATTTGCATAACTCGGCCGACCATTCTGCAAAGACCATGTTCGCGACCCATTATCACGAACTCACCGAGTTGGCTGAGCATCTCCCTGGAGCTCAAAACTACCAGATAACGGCTACCGAACGCGAAGGCGAAGTGGTCTTTCTCCACAAACTGGTCAAGGGAAAGTCGTCCAAGTCTTACGGCATTGCCGTGGCCAAGCTTGCGGGGCTGCCGGCGGGAGTTATTGAGAGAGCCAGGGACGTACTGGAAAAACTCGAGCGCTACGAACTCGCGGTTTTTTCAGACGAAGCCCAGGTGGGACTTGCGATGGCGGCTGGCAGGAACGCAGCTTCTCAGCTTTCACTATTTGCCATCTCGAACGAAGCGGTCATTGATGAACTCCGCGCCGCCGCTGTCGAGTCGCTCACGGCAGAGGAAAGCAAGGAGTTGCTTTTGTCGCTCAAAGCCAAGATCGTTTGACGGACGGCAGGCAAATCCCTCATGGGTCGGGATCACAAGTCTTTAGGTTTTCTTTGAGGTTTATGGCGGGACAAGATATCAGTTCCCTTTCGGTTGAGCAGAAGATAGGACAGCTTTTCTTCGTCGGAGTACCGGGCGCCGATTTCGACCGAGCTACGGTCGGCCTGCTAGGGGAAATTCAACCCGGCGGTATTTGCCTATTTGCGCGAAATATCAAAGGCCTTCGGCAGACACGTGATCTTCTTGATTCGATTTTTGGCGTACTTCCCATCCCGCCGCTGCTTAGTTTGGATCAGGAGGGCGGCCGTGTCGATCGTCTTCGCCGCGTTCTGTCGCCAATGCCAGCGGCAAGCCGACTTAGAGATGCTGATGATGCACGACGGTTAGGCGAGCTGATCGGCGAGACCATCTCTCTCCTGGGATTCAACATGGATTTCGCACCGGTTGTTGACGTGATCGAAGGTACCAGGCGAGAGTTTTCGAACGGTCTCGAGAGTCGGGGATTCGGCAGGACAAAGTTCGACGTCGTTGAAATGGCAAATGCCTTTATTTTGGGGCTCGAACGGTACAATATCCTGGGCTGCTTAAAACATTTCCCGGGCCTCGCTGCAGCCCAGGTAGATTCGCATGAAGAATTGCCGGTCGTACCTATCGATACGGATGAGCTGTATTCGGTCGACTTGTACCCCTATAAGCAACTCCTGACGCAAAATTCGAAATTGTCGGTCATGGTTGCACACGCGGCTTATCCCAGAACGCGTTTGCAGGAAATGGACGATAGTGGCAATCTATTACCGTCTTCGCTTAACGGCCGCATCGTCAAAGCTCTCCTTCGCGACGAATTACAATTTACCGGAGTCGCTATCACTGATGATATGGAGATGGGCGCGATCGTTCGCAAATACGGCATCGGCGATGCCTCAAAGCTGGCCGTTCAAGCCGGGGTGGACATGATAGCGATCTGCGCCAGCGAGGATTCGATTCGCGCAGCCTATAGGGCGTTGGTCGACGCGGTTGATTCCGGGGAACTCACCATTGAAAGGATCGACGCTTCGATAAGGCGGATCAAGGCGCTCAAGGACCCCTTTACGGACCGCCCGGAATACGACGAAGCGCGGCTCGGTGAACTCGCTGAAGAGATTGCCACATTGTGCGAGGAACTAAGCTAAATTTTTGGAGGGATCCGCTTGTTACGCTATTCGATCATTCTGCTTTTTTTTACGGTTCTTTTGAGTGCGGGCACATGCCGGCGTCAGACCAATGAGTACGTTACCGTCGCTTTGCCCGAAAGCTTTTCGACACTCGACACACTTACCTCAACGGCCTCGGATTCTGCGGCCGAGAGAGTCAGGAACCTGATGTTCAACTCCTTGGTTCGTAAGAATGAGAATTTTGAGTATGTGGGCGAATTGGCGTCCGACATTGTTACTTCCGAAGATGGGAAGACGGTCACCTTGACCCTCCGGGATGGCGTTAAGTTTCATAACGGAAAGGTCTTGACCTCTGCGGATGTTAAATATACGTTCGATAAGTTGTTTGAAAGCAAGGGGTTCAAGTCAGGGGCGTTTTTCGACACCGTCGACGGCAAACAAATTGGGCATATCAATTCCCTCGAAACTCCCGATCTGAAAACAGTCGTCTTTGTGGTTGGTCGGCCGGCATTAAAAAATCAGCTGTTGTCTAATCTTGTGGCTATCCCGATCATTGCCGAGGGTACTGCAGAGCAGCAAAAAGAGAGCCCCGTCGGCACCGGGCCATTTAAGTTCGTAAAGTTTGATCAATCGCAGAACACGGTCGAATTTGAGTCGTTTGCTGACTATTGGGAGGGAGCTCCGAAATTCTCAAAGCTTCGGGTAAAGACCGTAACGGATGCAAGTGCCCTCCAAGCCGAACTTCAGACGGGCGGCGTCGATATCGCTCCTGCACCATCGAATATGCCTCCCGATACGCTTAAGCTTCTTGGCGAGATGGCGAACCTTAAAGTGGAGCAGTTTGACGGGTCGAACATCCAGTATATCGGCCTTAATACGACCTCCCCGCCGCTCGACAAGGTAAAGGTCCGCCAGGCGATCGGCTACGCTATCGATCGAGACAAATTGATAAGAGAACTCCTTTCAGGACAGGCCAAGCCTGCGAGTTCAATACTTCCTGTCGGTTCATGGGCGTATTCGCCTGGAACACAATATGATTTTGATCCGGAGCGGTCAAAGGCCCTGCTAAAGGAAGCGGGGTATAAGAATGAGCCGATCAAGTTCAAATATTCGTCTGGAAATGCGGCCTTTAACAGCTACGCTCAGGCCATCCAAAGTTCCCTCGCCGCTGTCGGTCTGAACGTCCAGATCGAGACACTTGACCCCGGCACCCTCCGGACCCAACTGGCGCAAGGCCAGTTTCAGATGAATACAGGCGTATGGATCGGCGGAAATCAAGACCCGATCTTTTTGAAAGATCTCTTTACGACAGGCCGGATCCCCGGCCCCGGGGTCGCATGCTGCAACCGAAGCCGGTACAGTAATCCCGAAGTTGACCAACTGCTTGATCAGGCGATAAACGAGATCGACCGCGAAAAAGCAAGGGAGCTTTACGTGAAAGCCTGGAACATTATAAGCGGCGACCTGCCGTTGATGCCGCTTTGGTATCCTGCAAACATGGTCGTCTCGAACAAGCGGATCGGTAATGTGAAGATGAATCCAAGCGGTGATTGGACATTCTTAAAGGACGTAACAATTGTCAATTAGGGACCGGGTTCTTCCTTGACAATTTACCCTCATTCGCTAGAATTACAGTTTGCGTGCGGGAGTAGCTCAGTGGTAGAGCGCGACCTTGCCAAGGTCGAAGTCGCGAGTTCGACCCTCGTCTCCCGCTCCATCTTCTCTGAGTAGGCAGTTCGCAGTGAGCAGTTGGCAGTCAAAATTCCCCTGCCGCCTGCCTTCCGCCAACTGCCTACTTCTCATTTCGGCGGCGTAGCCAAGTGGTAAGGCAGAGGTCTGCAAAACCTTTATTCATCGGTTCGATTCCGATCGCCGCCTCCAATTTTGTTAACATCGCAATAAATTACAAGCGCCAACATACTTCTTCTGCTGGAGTTTCGAGATCCGACATTATCGTACCTCCTAACACCTCTGCCCCCGGATAGGCGTGAACCCGGTCGTTATGAGTTTGTAGCGGCAAAAAAGAAACGCTCTTGCGTCCACAAGGAACTCCCCCGGATAAGAATGACTGGTTTCGTAGCAGAGTACTCCTGCACGGAAACTAATATGAGGCCGGATCAAAATACTCTCGACCGCTAAATTATGGGCGCGGTCCGAGCGTTGCCTCGGTCGGATCAGCGTCGGTGCTCGATCCATTTGCGGGTTCAGATTCTACCTTAAGCAGAAACTCGTCTAACTTAAACCAGTCCCCGCTTGGTTCCATTAAGTAAACAACGACCGCGGTCTCGCCCGCTGGTAGGGGGAAGTGGTTGGGTACGTACAATGCCCGCGTCGAATCGATGTCAAATAGTGACGTCATGTCGGTCAGCCCGATCAGCACTGCGAATTGACTCTTTGTCAAAGACTCTGTTGTGTCGAATGTAAGGACAATCCGATCCGTTGGACGAAGTACCCGGCCCGTGAAATTGGCCGTCACCTTTACATTGCGATCGAGTTGTTTTTTTGCCGCAACTATTTCGCCCGAGATCCATGAAGCCCAGAGATATGTCAGCAGAACCATGAGAATTCCACGATACAATAGACGCG
>JAJNPX010000132.1 GCA_021155145.1 Acidisarcina sp.
TCGCCAGGGGCACGGCGTCGGCACCGGCGCCCAGGATGAGCAGCAGCACAGGCGGCCTGATATGCTCAAACGCGAACTCGGCAAAGCCGCCCTCAGTCTCGTACCTTATCGTCTGATATCCGGAAGATGAGGTCGCCATCGTCAACAGATCGGCGGAAAGCCCTGGCGGTGCTGCGTCTAGGCCGGTCTGGCCCGCGAAGTATCGGTCCCCAATATTCAGCGTCCCGCCTTCGCTTACGCCGATAACGACGGCGCACACTACGCCCTCACGCTTTTCATACGAATGGCGGAGCGACTCGATGATCGGGCTATCTCTGTCCACTGCTTCCAGTAAGATCCGAAGCACGCCGCGGCAGCCCATATTGAGGCTGAAGACGGAGTTCTCGTCGGCGGTCGTGTCGTATGTGAAGACCTCGGCCCGGCCGGTTTCGAGCACACGTTTTGCACGCTCCATAACGTCGGCCTCAAGGCATCCGCCCGAAACGGTTCCCGTGGCATCACCATTCGCCTTGATCAGCATCCGTGCGCCCGGCAAGCGATATCCCGAGCCTTTCAGATCGACGACAGTTGCGAGCACGGCCTGCTCTCCATCGGGCAACGATGCGGCCTCCTTTAATATTTCCCTTATCTCTTTCATTCACCGTCCATTGCAAAAGCCCGCGCGTGAGGAAGGACGTAACGATCAAGTTGGACGCTACGCCCTCGCTTACGCGCGGGCTTTTGGCATTTCTCGACGCTCACTCGGGGCAGGCGGCACCGTTCGCGACCCACTCTTCGACCTTGGCGGCAAACTGCTCAAAGCTCATCGGCGGTGTCGAGCGTCCATTGCCGGGCTCCCACGCCCAGGTCACGAGCGGATCGCGTTTCTGGATATGGTCCATCAAGGACTTTACCTCGAGTCCGCCATTACGGTTTGGGTCCGTAAAGTTGCGGCAAAGCTGTCCGGCGGTCAGGCCCTGGAATACCATCTTCTGATCGGCCGGCGGCATGTGCCAATCGATGGTAGTACCAGGCGGCATATGTTCGCCCGGCAGATTCTCGTTCTGATGGCATGTCGTACACCTCATTCCGTAAACGCCCATGCCGTCTTCGCCGCGCGTCACGCCCTGCGAATGCGGCGTCATCGCGTCGCCCTGCGTCGGCACATCGCCGGCCGGATGACAGTTAGCGCACCGGGCCGAGAAAAAGACCTTTGCGGCCTCATTGAACGCAGCGACCGAGACCGCTTCGCGTTCGGCGTCGCCAAGCGTGCCGACGAGTGTATTATCGACCCGCGGCGAGCCGACACGCCCGCCGGTCCACGCGAATCCCGCGAGCGCGAATACGGCGATACCGATGACGGCGAGTTTCAGGTAGTTGGTTTTCGAGAATCTCATATGACCTCCCCATTTCTTCAACGCAAGGACGCGAAGGTGCAAGGACGCAAAGAATTCTAATCTTTGCGACTTTGCGGGCTTAGCGACTTTGCGTTAAACGTCGCATGCTAACTTTTCAGCTCTTCAGGCCTGATCGGCAGACTCCGTATTCGCTTGCCGGTAGAGGCAAAGATGGCGTTCACGACAGCCGGTGCGATCGGCGGCGTGCCGGGCTCGCCGACCCCGCCGTGCTTTTCGGTCGAAGGAACAATGTACACTTCGACCTTCGGCATCTCGTTCATCCGCAGCATCTTGTAATCGTAAAAGTTTCGCTGTTTGACGCGGCCATCGTCTATATTGATCTCGCCGTAAAGTGCGGCTGTCAAGCCATAGACCATGCCGCCCTCCATCTGGGCCGCGACGGTATCGGGATTGACGACCTGTCCGCAATCGACAGCGATCACGACGCGATGCACCTTTACGTGTCCGCCCTTATCCACCGAAACCTCGGCGACCTCAGCAACATAGCTCCCGAAACTTTCGTGAACGGCGATGCCGCGGCCCATTCCTTTCGGCAGCGGCTTGCCCCAGCCCGCTTTCTCGGCCGCAAGTTTGAGCGCACCGGCGTGACGCGGATGTTTACCGAGCAGCGACAAGCGAAACTCGACCGGGTCTTTTCCCGCAGCGTGAGCGAGTTCGTCGAGGAAGCACTCCGTCGAGAACGCCGTGTGCGATGAACCGACCGACCGCCAGAACCCGACCGGCACACCGTGATCGGGACGGACCCAATCGACAAAAAGGTTTTCAGTGTCGTAGGGAAGCGTGTGTGCACCCTCGGTAGCCGAGTCGTCGAGGCGGTCAGCCGGCGGAGCGAATCCGAACAGGCCCGGACCGAGAGTCGCCATGATCGATGGCGAAACGATCCGGTGCTGCCAGAAAGCGGGTTTACCGGCGGCGTCGATCCCGGCGGACAACACGTTGTATGACGACGGCCGAAAATAGTCGCCGTCCATGTCGTCTTCGCGCGTCCAGACTACCTTGACGGGTTTGCCTGCCGCTTTCGAGAGGCGAACGGCGTCCATCACGTAATCGCCCAGCCTGCGGCCAAAGCCGCCGCCGAGGAGCACGTTATTGACCTTTATCTTATCCGGCGTAAAGCCGAGTTCCTTTGCGACCATCTGTTGAACGATCTGCTGTGCCTGAATACCGCTCCACACCTCGGCGCGGTCGGCTCGCACGTCGGCGGTCGCGTTCATCGGCTCCATCGTCGCGTGAGCGAGATACGGAGCGAAATAGACCGCCTCGACGGCCTTGGCCGCTTTCGCCTTACCGGCCGCGATATCGCCTGTCTTTTTTGCTTCGATGCCTTTTGCCGTCTTCGCAACTTCGATGTCCGAGGCAAGGAGCGACACGCTCGTGACGCCCGCCATCTTGCCTTCGTCCCATGTGATCTTCAGCGCTTTGCGGCCCTTGGTCGCGGCCCAATAATTATCCGCAACGACTGCGACACCGCTATCAAGCTTGTAAACTCCGCGAACGCCTTTCACGGCTTTCGCCGCCGTATCGTCAAAACTCGCGACTTTGCCGCCGATCACCGGCGATCGCGCGATCGTTGCGGTGAGCATTCCCGGAACTTTCACATCGATACCGAAAACGCCTGAGCCATTCACTTTCTCGGGCGAATCGAGCCGCTTGACGCTCTTGCCGATGTAGCGAAAGTCCTTCGGGTCCTTCAGCTTCGGGTTGGCGGGCGGGGTGATCTTTGCGGCGGCCTCGAGTAGCGTTCCATACTTCGCCGTTCGACGCGACGTCGGATGAAGGACCTCGCCGCCATGCGCCCGGCATTCTTCGGGCGACACGCCCCATTGCTGGGCTGCGGCAGCGACCTGCATCTCGCGAACGGTCGCCGCCGATCTCCGCAGCGGATCGAAAAATCCCTTTACGCTGGAACTTCCGCCAGTAACCTGCATACCGCCGAGGGCCGGATTGCCGAACTCCTTTCCCGGAGGTCCCTGTTCGTATGTGACATTGTCCCAGTCCACCTCGAGTTCGTCCGCGACTATCATCGGCAGCGATGTCAGGACGCCCTGGCCCATCTCGGCCTGCCCGACGATCACGGTCACCTTTCCATCCGGCGCGATCCTGATGAATGCGTTCGGCTTGAAATCGGCCGCCGCCGGATCGGCGATGTTGAATCTCTCTTCCGCCCTTGAACGAAGCGGCAAACTGGTGCTCACGAGCAATGCTCCGCCCGCAACGATCGACGCTTTCAGAAAGCTCCGCCGATCGATCGCCGCAATGGGCTTTTCCTGCATTGGCTCTTGCGGCATGTCAGCAAAGACGGCCGAACCGAAGGGATATCCTTTATCAAAGTTCATTTCGCACCTCCTGCTATCGCCGCTTTCTTTATTGCGTCGCGTAAGCGGTT
>JAJNPX010000143.1 GCA_021155145.1 Acidisarcina sp.
TAAAGCGCCCGCGGTTCTTTGCCAAGTCGCCCGACGGACGCATCTTTGTCACGGATATGTACAACCTGACGGACAATAAACGCGGCGCGATCTACATTCTCGATGAATGGAATGCGGCGGCAGGCAAGTTCGGCCGGGTCACGCGCTATTTGTCGGGACTGCATAATCCGAACAGCGTTCAGTTTTATCGCGACCCCGCCGGACAGGACTGGATCTACATCGCAGAAACCGGAAAGCTCACACGCCGAAAATTCGCTCGCGGCGAAACGGCGCCGACCGATGCGAAACCGCAAACGATCGCGACGTTTCCCGATTACGGCCTGAGCTACAAATACGGCGGCTGGCACCTGACGCGCACGCTTGTATTTGGGCCGAACGGGAAACTCTATGTCTCGGTCGGTTCGAGCTGTAATTCATGCATCGAAAAGGAAGAGGTTCGAGCGACCGTTTTGGAGATGTATCCGGACGGGACCCAAAGCCGCATCTTCGCCCGCGGCCTTCGCAACGCGGTGAGTATCAAATGGTTCGGCGATCAGCTATACGCGACGAATCAAGGCTCAGACCATCTCGGCACATCGAGGCCGGATGAGACATTTTACGCGCTGCAGAACGGCGCGGATCACGGGTGGCCGTACTGCCATTCTTCGGGCGGGAAAATATTTGCCGACCCCAAGATCAAACGCCGGGCGGGCTGTTCAAATGTCGCCGCACCTTACGCATTCTTCTCCGCGCGCAGCTCCGCCTTGGGGTTCGAATATTTTGACGATCCGAGCTCACCCGAAGCCATCAGGAATGCGTTCCTCGTTTCGCTTCATGGTTCGACGAACAAACGGATCGGCCACGGCTACAAGGTCGTAATTATGCGAAAGGGTGACAAGTTGCGCGACTTTATCACGGGTTTTCTTCAACGAGGGACCGTCGTCGGGCGGCCATGCGACATTGCGAAACTCTCTTCCGATTCATTCCTCTTTACCGACGACAACAAGGGCGTTATTTATTACGTCCGAAGGAAGTGTTCTACCGCGGAACTCACTGCCGATCCCGCCGCGACTCCGGGCCGATCGCCGGAAAGCGTATCTGATAACACCGGGCCGACTCATTCGCGGTCGGCGTGTTTCTCAGTTTTTGTCGCCGTCATTGTTCCGTTTCTGCGGCTGTTCGCGTGATACGATCGAATCATGAATATAGGGATAACGGTCTATCCGACCTATGGCGGAAGCGGTATCGTGGGTTCTGAACTTGGCCGCGAACTCGCGGAACGCGGCCACACGGTTCACTTCATTTCGTCCGTTTTGCCGACCCGTGTGACCGAGCTGAACGACCGCGTGCATTTTCACGAGGTCGAGATGATGACCTATCCGCTCTTCGAACATCAGCCGTACGACCTCGCGCTTGCGACGAAAATGGCGACCGTCGCCCGCGCCGAAAAGCTGGACCTGTTTCACGTTCATTACGCAATTCCGCATTCCATTAGCGGCATACTCGCCCGCGAATCGATAAAGGACAAAAGATACGTTCCGGTGATTACGACGCTGCACGGAACCGACATCACTCTCGTCGGGGCCGACCGCTCGTATCTTCCGATCACGCGTTATGCTCTGCAGCAATCGGATGGTGTCACTGCGGTCTCAAAGTTCTTAAAGAAGGCCACGATCGAGACATTCGATTTTGACGAGGTCGAGGTCATTCCGAACTTCATCTGCCCTTCGCATTATCGAAAGCTCAACGATTGCCAGCTGCGCGGTGAGCTTGCCCCAAAAGGCGAAAAACTGCTTGTACACGTTTCGAATTTTCGCCCCGTAAAACGCGCGGCCGATTGCGTGGAGATCCTTGCAAAAGTAAAAAAAGAGTTCCCAAAAGTTCGCCTGATAATGGCCGGTGACGGGCCTGAGCGAGCGGCGGTCAAACATCGGGCAAAGGTCCTGGGCGTCGAGGAAGATGCGATCTTTGTCGGCAAAAAGTCGAATATCGCCGATTATCTCGGCGTATCGGACGTCTTTCTGCTGCCGTCCGAATTGGAGTCGTTCGGCCTCGCCGCCTTGGAAGCTCAGGCCTGCGAGCTGCCGGTGATCGCAACACGGATCGGCGGGATACCGGAGGTGGTCAACGAA
This sequence comes from Acidisarcina sp., assembly GCA_021155145.1. GTDB lineage: Bacteria > Acidobacteriota > Blastocatellia > Pyrinomonadales > Pyrinomonadaceae > OLB17. Next base: position 2,112 of record JAJNPX010000143.1, read on the forward strand.
GGCGAAAGCGGGTTCTTGAGCGACATCGGCGACGTCGAGAAGATGGCGGCGGACACTCTCCGGCTGCTGCGAGATGACGAGATGCGTCACGCATTCGGCACACGCGGCCGCGAGATCTCCGTTCAACGATATTCTACCGATGTGATCATTCCCCAATACATCGCTTTCTACGAAAAGGTGCTCGGTGGAACGCGGACGCCATCGTCCGCGGCAGGCAAGACCCGTTAACGATGGGGTCATTGATGCCGCATCAATTATTTCCGATCCGTTTTACTTGATACAATCTATTTCGAATGGCGGGCAGCGCGTCCGCGTTCCCTTTTATGGTCTTGCGGCGGTACATGCACAAACGCGAGCGGCACTTTGCGATGTTGAACGACAACCGCGTAGTGCAGCCGTTCGATTGGGGGGCGGAGTTCGTGGTCGAGCACGTGAACGGCGACGACCCGCGAACGCTCCTTGCCGAGCATTCGCGGCGCGTGATCGAAAACAGCGACGAGTATTTTGCCGCACCCGAGGGCTTGGAATTTAGGCTCGAGACTCGGCTTTATCCGTCATCGGCGTCATTAAATGCCAACCCGCCCAAGAAGACGCCGGTGCAGCGTGAAGTTCAAATGCTGACGTGGCAGAGCGCAGTCGAGACGCCTTCGCCCGAGAACAACACCGCCTACGCGACCTACTTCCCGCACGAGGAGAAACGCGCCGCGGTCATCGTACTGCCCCACTGGAACGCAAAAGCCGGGACGTATTTCGATCTCGGCAAGTTCTTTAACAAGGTCGGCCTGTCAGCTCTGCGGCTGACGCTTCCCTATCACGAAGAGCGGATGCCGCCGGAGCTTGAGCGGGCCGATCATCTCGTCGCGCCGAATGTCGGCCGCTCGCTGCAGTCGATAAGGCAGGCGGTCGCTGACACCCGGGCGGCGGTCTCATGGCTGAAAGAACAGGGTTACGAAAAGATCGGCATCGTCGGTACGAGCATCGGTTCGTGTGTGGCGTTCATGGCGTTCGTCCACGATCTGCGGATCGACGCCGCCGTCTTCAACCACGTTTCGGGCTATATGGCCGACGTCGTTTGGCACGGCCTTTCGACATATCACGTCCGCAAAAGTTTTGGCGACAACATCTCGCTCGAAGAACTTCGCGAATATTGGCTTCCCGTTTCGCCGATGGCCTATATGGAAAAGCTGGCCGCCCTGCCGCCGCGCCCGCAGCGGTACATCTACACAAAGTACGACCTCAGCTTCCCGATCGATCTTTCGCTCGAGACTATGGAGGCCCTTCGCCGCCACAACATCGAACACAGCGAGGTCTCGCTGCCCTGCGGCCACTACACTCTCGGCGAAAAACCGTGGGTCTATTTGGACGGCTTCAAGATCATTTCGTACTTGCGGAAGTATTTGCGATAGCCTAAGCCAATTTTCGCTCGGTATTGCGACGAAGGTATTCGTTGACAACATCATCCGGCGGCATCCGAAATGTAGTTTGTGCGAGCGCAGCTAGAACCTCTTCAAAGTCGATCAAGTTTCTGATCGCAGCAAGCTCCAGAACAGAAAAGGTCGTAAGAACGGTCAGATCGGAGTTGCGGCCTTCGCGGATCGCTGCACGATCATCCATCAGGACGGCATCCGCATTTACATCGATCGCGAGTCCGATCGCCGCGATCTCGCCTCGGCCGAGTCCGCTTGCCTTAGGGACATATTCATATCCGGTCTCTCTGATACTGATCCAGTCCGGCGGGCAAGCGATCCATTCGCGAACCGCGCCCGGAGCTCGCAGGTGCCGCATTCAACAGCTACGGGCCCCGGAATTAGAATGTCACTAAATAGTTTCGGCAGGAGTTCCGCTTGTCCGATCAGTACCAAATAATGGACCGGGCTAGTGTCGGAGACGGTCGTCATTCATTTAGAAACTTCTCGATGTCGCGGCGGTCGGTCTCAACGTCGTCCGCACTGTAATTTAGCGGAACATTATGCCGCTTGAGAAAGGCATTAGCCTCATCGATCGACAGTTCAAGCAATTCGGAAAGTTGTCCGAGACTCATTTTCAATTGACGATAATTTTCGATAGCGTAAGCTTCGAGCATTTGGCGCGAAACATCGGCATCATCTATCGACACCGCGATGAACTTATCAGGAATTGAGACCGTCACTTCCATACCCGGCAATTTTACCACTATTGGCGTCGATCACTTCCGCATTTTGATCGCATTTTGAGCTATTACGGCGCCGTAGGAATGAATATCATTTCCAGTACATTGAAACCCAAACAAACTCTAACATTCCAGCCTACATCCAATTAGTGCTAAAATTCTCTCCATTCCCGGATGACCCAGGCCGCCGAAAAATACAGTTCTGCGATCGATGAAGCGGTTTCGCGGCTTCTCTCGCGTGCTGCCGACACACGCGGACTAGGCGCGTCCGACCTGCGTCCCCGCGTCGATTCGGCCTTAAGCAAGTATCTATTCAAGCATGACCCGAATGCCGGGCACAGCGAGGTTTGCGGCTTTGTAGATGAGCTGAAAGCGGACGACCTCTGCCTGATCGTTGCGTGCGAATGCGGTGACGAGAAAGCCTGGGAAGACCTGGTCGCTAATTTCGATTCGACGGTCAGATCGGCCGCAAGAAAGATCTCGGCCAATAACGAAGATGCCGAGGACCTTGCAAGCTCGATCTGGGCCGAGCTTTACGGCCTCCGTTTGGACGCCGACGGCAACAAGAAAAGCAAGCTGGCCTACTACTCGGGTCGCGGGAGCCTGGCCGGCTGGCTTCGTGCGGTGGTCTCACAGCTCGCGATAGATCAGTTCAGGAAGCGATCGAAACTCGTTCAGATCGAAGAGGCGCGGGAATTCGAGAACCTGGCCGAAGAATCGTCAAACCATACCGGCAATAGTCAAGTGGTTCATCATACTGACAGCCCGGAGGAATTGCTGACCGCAAAACAGACATCGGCTGACGTAAGCGCCGCCCTGAGAACCGCGATCGCCGCACTGGCCGATGAGGACCGCTTGATCGTAAAGCTCTACTACTTTGATGAACTTAAATTAAAGGATATCGCCGCAACATTCGGCTATCATGAAGCGACCGCCAGCCGAAAGCTTGTTC
>JAJNPX010000156.1 GCA_021155145.1 Acidisarcina sp.
GACGACTTGGTCGAAAAGATCGTGTCACTGGGCATTAAGCGTGTCAACGGCGATATCGTCGGCGACGATAGCTATTTTCGCGGATTCGCTATTCCTCAAGGATGGGAGTGGGATGATCTCCAATGGTCATACGGAGCAGAGGTGTCGGCACTGCCCCTAAATGATAGCGTGATCGATATTACCGTAAGGCCGGGTCCCGCGGGCTATACGTGTACAGTGAAAATGAACCCGTACAACACGGTAATGCGGGTCGTAAACCGCTGCCTCACAGGGGCAACTGGTTCGGTTCGAACCCTGAATGTGCATAAACGCCTCGACCAAAATATACTCGAGATCACAGGCACACTGCCGATCGGCGACAATGGCTTTAGCGGTTCGATATCGGTGTCTCGGCCTGCGGAGTTGTTTGCCTCATTAGTAAAACTGCGGCTTGCCGAAAAGGGCATAACCGTAACCGGAAATTACCGATACGAGAAACGCAGCGACGGTTCTCTTCCGTCAGGAGTGGAGATCGCGAAGATCGAATCGGTACCCCTTTCCATCATCGCCGCCAACACGATGAAACCGAGTCAGAATATGTACACCGAAACTCTTCTTTGGAGCTTAGGTGAGTACGCTCGGGATCGGGATCAGGCTAAAGCTGGGAATGGTGCGGCCGGCGCGAACCGGACGACAGCCGACAGTGCGGAGCTAGGGATAGCTGAGGTCAAGTCCTTTATCATGAGCATCGGAGTGCCCCACGACGGGATCATCCAGTACGACGGAAGCGGCCTCTCGCGGCACAATCTGATCACCCCGGCGGCGGTCGTTCAGCTTTACACGTATATGGCTAAGCAAAGCCGTTATTCGCAGGTTTGGCGGGACGCCCTTACGATCGGCGGAGTGGACGGGACCCTTAGAAACCGTTTTCGCGGAACCCGAGCGTCGGGCAATGTGCGCGGCAAGACCGGAACGATCGATCAAGTCTCGGCCCTTTCAGGATATGTTAAAACCGCGGGCGGCGAGGAACTAGTGTTTTCGATGGTGGTAAATGGTGTCGCCCAGACCTCGACACGCGTCGGCGTGCTCGATGAGATGGTCAACCAGCTTGCTAATTATAGCGGTAAGGTCGATTGATCTGCGACAATTCAAAAGGCAAGATCAGCGATCGCCAATTTTGCCTTTTACACACTTGCCCAGTTAATTTTCAAGTTGGCCTACCAGCGGTCTCCGCCGCCGCCGTAACCTCCCCGATCGCGTCCACCGCCCCCGCCATATCCACCGCGGCCGCCGCGGCCGCCGCCTCCTCCCCGATCTTCGCGGGGACGGGCCTCGTTCACCACCATATTGCGTCCGTCATACTCCTGGCCATTGAACTGAGCAATGGCGCTTGTCGCACCATCCTCATTGGCCATCTCGACAAAACCAAACCCCCGTGATCGGCCTGTCTCACGGTCCATAACGACGTTTGCCGATGCCACTTCTCCGGCCGTCGCAAAATGCTCTTGAAGGTCTTCGCTGGTCACGCGAAAAGAGAGATTTCCTACGTAAAGTTTCGTACTCATTTTCCTCTGAATTCTCGAACGCAAGAGAAGCAAACGAAGGCGGGTAGAGATGGAATTTCCCTCAGGATCTTTTGCAGATCTTTAGCGACGCACCCTAACCAAAATTATCTAATGCTTCCGTAACCAATTACCGCACTCTCAGACAAACCGAACCGAAACTGCATCGCTTCACAAATTGCCGGACGATCCGTGCCTACCAAGACACGCAAAAGAGAGCAAAATCTGGAAAAAGTATGCCTGTTTTCTATGATTTACGCAAGAGAAATCAATCGCTCGCAACCCACCCATATCGGGTGTAAGACCGCAACGAAGTCAGGCCCGTTCGGTCTTCCCCAAGACCTCAAGCAACTTTTCGTGAATACCGCCAAAGCCGCCGTTGGACATAATGGCGACAACATCACCGTCCGTAAGTTCAGGAGTTAGATGCTCGACGATCGAATCAGCATCAGGATACGAGAACGACGGCTTTCCCTGCAGTTCTATCTCCTTGACGAGTTCGTCAACGTCGAGCACTTTCCCGAGTTCGCTGGCCTTTGAGGTGTTGTAGACGCCTGCGACGATGACATAGTCGGCATAAGAGAATGCCTTTGAGTAAGGCTCCTGAAAAACCGCTAAACGCGAAGACCATGAACGCGGCTCAAAAACGGCTATCAAACGGCGTCCATCATATTTCATACGCAGAGCTTTGAGTGTTTCTTCTACCGCGGTAGGATGGTGGGCAAAATCGTCGATAACGGTGACGCCGCTTACGGTTCCCCGGACCTCCATTCGTCGTTTTACGCTCTTAAAGGAATCTAGGGCCTCTTGGATCTTCTCTTTCGAGACACCCCACGCATCGGCGGCGATGATCACGGCAAGACAATTGCGAACGTTGAACTCTCCGATCAAGCTAGTCTCGAATTCGCCCCAGTTCGAACCGTCCCTGAATACGGTGAACCTGGTGACGTCGCCCGAAAGGTCTATATAGCGGGCCTGCCACCTGGCGTCGTCCGAGAGGCCAAAAGTTTCGACTTTGGTAAAAAGCTTCCCCTCCATCTCGGCAAGCACATCGCGCACGACCGGTGAATCGATCCCGCAGATCAACCGTCCATTGCCTGGCACGAGATTCATAAGCCGCGAGAATTCCCACTTGATGTCTTCCAGATCATCGTAAATATCGGCATGGTCGAATTCGATGTTGTTGACAATGGCGATCTCCGGCAGGTAGTGCATGAATTTCGGCTTCTTGTCGAAATATGCTGTGTCGTATTCGTCGCCCTCGATCACAAAATATTCGCTGTCGCTCACCCTAAAGCTCGACCCGAAATTCTGGACTATCCCGCCGACGAGAAAAGAAGGATCGAGGCCGCCGACCTCGCATAGCCAAGTTGCGATGCTCGTGGTCGTGGTTTTGCCGTGTGTCCCTGCGACTACTAGCGAACGGCGGCCGCGGATAAAGAGTTCCTTTACGATTTCGGCCTGTGATCGATACAACAGTTTGCGGTTCAGCACCTCCTCAAGCTCCGGATTTCCGCGCGAGACCGCGTTGCCGACGACGGTGATGTCCCGCGGTACGTCGGTATTCTCGGCCTTGTAGCCCGTCATTATCTCGATGCCTAGCTCCTCGAGCTGCGTCGACATCGGCGGATAAACGTTCTGGTCAGAGCCCGTGACCTTGTGTCCGCGAGTCTGCAGCATTCCAGCCAGCGACGCCATCGCGGTCCCGCAAATTCCGAGCAAGTGATAGTGCATAAAATAAAAGATCTAACGAAGCTTCAGAAGGTGAGAAAATGGCAAACTCTTTGTCGAAATATAGTAGTTACCTTGCTCTACCAAGCCTTCCTGAACGCGTAGATCGTCTCCTTCCGGCTTTTTGGGCTTTCCTGTCACAAGATCGAAATAGTCCCTTGTCCTTCGCAACAGCCTTCCTTTGGAGTCGAAATGAAACTGCTGGCGAACAACAAGATCGCCGTAGAACGTTCGCAGCTCCGATCCCGACTTAGCAAGGGTTCCGTCAGGCCGAAAATACAATGTGAGATATTTAGCCCAATCGCCGGACGGGCTGGAAAGCGTCATCACCGATAGGACACATTTTCCGTTTCGCAGCCAGACATTGGCAATTTCATAAACCTCCGTAGCTTCGCGAAACTCCTCAAACTGTTTGGAAGACGCGAATTTTCTCCACTTCGGCTTTTCCTGACCGTAGTCAGATATATCTGCAAGAACGAGGTTGGAATTCTTGTTTCTCCTGGCGTAGTTATCCAACGTTCTTGCATAATCATCAATTCGTTTGATCTGAGCCCGCGTTGACGCCTGTCCAACGATAGCCCCGCAACTTGCGGCTATGATCAAAATAATAGCGATATGACGTATCATTTTGCGGTTAGCTCGTTTGCAAGTTCTTTGGCGTTGTAAATATTTCGGAGGGCTTCGAGTATCCCGGCAGAATGCACCCCGACGGCACGCGAACCCTCGGAATCCTCGATATACCAATACCGGTTCGAGAGCTTTTGGTTGTTGCTGTCAAAATTAAGGCCGACGACCTCGCCGTTTCGGTTTATCACTGGCGACCCGCTGTTTCCGCCGATGGTATCAGCCGTATAGACAAAATTAAGAGGCGTCGCAAGATCGATCTTCGACCGAGCGTCTTTTATACTCTGAGGAAGTTGGAACGGGTCGCGTTCGCCAAAGCTAAATGCTCTGTCGTAAAGCCCGAAGAAGGTGGTCTTAAAAGGCACAAGCGTTGTGTCTTCTTCATAACCCTTAACGACACCGTAACAGATGCGAAGATGCGAATTTGCATCGGGTGGCATCGACTTTCCATAGACCGCAAACCTGGCCTGCGCGATCTTTGTTCCGTTAGCCGCCTCGACATTCGTAATGTTCTTCTCGTTCCATTCCCTGAGTTCACGAATTACCGGCTCGACACGGCGCGCTAGAGATATCATCGGATCCGTCGAGGAGGTAATGGCAGAATCCGGGCCTTCGAGAAGGGCTTTACGGGCGGCGGGGTCACGCAGGGCAGTTTCGCGGATCGCTCGGCCTACCACCTCTTTCGGCTCCGCGTCGCCCAGTGCGGCCTTTATAAAGGGATCATTCGGACCAAGTATATTGCGCGCTTCTATGAGCCATGAGGTCAGAGCGGCCTCTTCCATCTCCGGATAGAGCGGAGCCGGCGAAAGAATCGATGACCGAAAAGGCTCGAGCCGATTATCACGAAACTCCGGATAGCGCTTTTCGTTCGGTTTCGCGATCTCTATGTGATACGTGACGATCTGTTGTGCGATCGTCGCTAGTCGCGACGCCGAGAGACTCGAGAACGCGATTCGATCTGCCTTTGCCGGCAGTTCCGCATACGCGTCTGCTATCGCCGCCCACGCCGGGGCGTATTGACGATCCAGATCGGGATTTGCGGCTAGCCTGTCCCGGAGTTCTTTTTCTTCCGCTTCCTTTCTGGCGAAGTTCCGCGGATTCAGGAGGCCGTTCTGCTGTCCTTCCAGGCGTTTGAGAGCGTTGGCGAACGAACGCATTCCGGGATTCGCCTGACGCAATTGCTCAGCTCCGAGTTTTGAGTATTCTTCAAGTGCCTTACGGCGGGTCTTCCATACTTTTTCCTGCAGCGGGTTGCCGACATCGCGCTGATACGCAAGCTGAGCAACGGTCAAAAGCCGCGCGGTCGACCCAGGGTATCCGGATACGACCACAAATTCGCCCTCCGGAGCCCCGCTCACCGACCACTTCAAGTAATTCGGTGTGTTCGCGGGTTTACCGTCCTCATACACGCGTAGAAAAGTAAAATCAAGATCGTGCCGAGGGAAAACGAAATTGTCATGATCTCCTCCGAAGAAGGCGGCCTGTTCCTCGGGAGCCATTACGAGGCGTACATCGGTGTAGCGTTTGAAACGATAATTCCAGTATTCGCCGCCGCTGTAGAGCGAGACGACCTCGCACCTCAGGGCCACAGGACAGTCTTTCTCGATCGCAGCGATCTCGGCCGTTCGCTTTACAGCCATATCGGCGTCGGTCGCAGCGGCTTTTGCAGCATTGTGCACCCTTTCAGTTACGTTGTCGTAAGACTGCAGGATCGAGACGTTGCCGTCCGGCACTCTGAGTTCCTCCGCTCGTGTTCTTGCATAAAAGCCATTCTTAAGCAGGTCGCGTTCCTTGCTGGAAAGGCGCTCGATAAATCCCGATGCAACGTGATGATTTGTCGCAATCAGCCCATTCGGCGAAACGAATACCCCGGACGCCCCCGGGAACTTCACTGAAGCGAGGCGGACACGGTCGAGCCACTTCCTCGAGGGTTCAAAGCCGTATCTCTCTTTCCACTGTTTCAGCGGCGGATTGTCGAACGTCCACATCCCGTCATCGGCACGGACAGGAAGCGACAGAACTAGGAGATTAACAAGTAACAGAGCGGCGAATATTCTTCTCATAGGATCGACATGTATTTTCGGCCAATGAACGGTCAAAGCCCAAGGCCGAGATCTGCAGGAAATTCAAAAGACGAAGTATATCAGAATACATACGGTGAAGCGTTCATTTGGGGTTGCCGTTTTCAATAATCCGAAACTGTCTTACCATTGGCTTATGACGCGATTACTCGCCACTTTTTCGTTAGTCGTCTTATTGCTAGGCCATCCCATCCGGTGGATGTGTTTCGAGACCGATCAATATAATCTGCCGCCGACGCCACTCGCGGATATCGGCCCGGAGGTTTACGAGCATACGCGGGACAACATCAGCAAAGCGATCGAGAAGGTCAACGCCGAGATCCGATCCAAACGGGAGTGTCTCGATAAGCCATCGTGTAAAACTGCCTCTAATTATCGAAAGCGCCTTGCATATCTTCGAACTGAAGCCGCGGTCTCTCGTGCGGTATTCGATCGGCTCGGGTCTGGAATGATCGCGTTTGCCAAGGCAGGTGATTGGATCAATTCGCACAAGTTCCGCTCTCAACCGGCGAGATATAAAACAAGCTATCGCGATTCGATCTTCGTCACGATCCCGACGGATTACCTCACCATTAGCCCGACAGTCAACATCTACGGCACGCACCTTGGCACCGATAAGATCGCTCACTTTTTTCAACAAGGATATCAGTATTATAGGTTGGCCGGAAGGCAGATCGCGAAGGGCTCATCCATCGAAGCTGCCGAGGCAAAGGCCGTTTCCTGGGGTCGGATGACGGAAAATACTTACTACGGAACGCTTGTCGGCGGCGTTTTCTCGAACGCGGATCTATTTGCGAACTTGATCGGAATGAGATTTTACGAAGGGCTAACGAAACGGGTAAAAGTCGGGAGTCTAGTTCGTCCGGAGACGTTGATCTTGGAGAACGGACTGTGGAAACTAAACGCCGCAGGGACCTCCGAAGAAGTTCTTCTGCGGCCATTCATTTCCGATCATCTGAACGAGGCGTTGAACCCATCCCGATTCATCCCCGGACTACGCTCATCGGTGCGCGGCATCGTAAGAAAGAAGAGCTGCTCTCAATGGCGTGCGGCCTATCCGACAAGATCGCGCGAGGACTTTCAGTCGTTGACCGATTCGCTCGCACGTTGGAACGGCGAAGACTACGGCCACAAGCCGAGTAAGAAGTTGGTTACGATCGCTAACACCTGCTACGGATCAGGCTAGAACGCCCCTAAGTTTCTCCATCGCACCTTCAAGAACGTGTTCCTCGCGGGCGATACAGATACGCACGAATGGATCCCACAGATCTGTATCGGCGAATGCTGATCCCGGAGTCATTCCCACACCGGCGTCTCGCATCAGCATCTCGTTGAAAGCGATGGCGTCATTGTGGCCCTCGGGGATTCGAGCCCAGATGTAGAAGGCTGAACCCGAATCGTAAAGGTCGAAACCAAGTTCCTTCAGACCGCCGCCGAACGAGAGCCGTTTCGCGTCGAACTTGTCGCGAAGCTTGGTGTAGTAATCGTCGTCAGCCATCAATACCTTCGCGAGTGCCGCTTGCAGAGGAGTCGCGGGGCAAACGTAGATAACGTTGGCGGCGTTATTGATCGGGGCAATAAGTTCACCTTTGCCGTATGCATAACCGAGCCGCCAACCAGAAATGTTCCAAGATTTTGAGAACGAGTTGACAGTGATAGTCCGCTCACGCATGTCCGGCAGCGACGCGATTGGCGTGTGCGGATTTTCGCCGGTGACGTAGTGCTCGTAGACCTCGTCGGATATGACGAGCAGGTCGAGTTCCTTCGCAACGTCGGCGATCGCCTCAAGCTCGGTCTGCGACATCACCTTCCCGCTGGGGTTTGCGGGAGTGCAGACGATGATCGCCTTCAGCGGATACTCGCTGCGGTCTTTTAATTCCTTGGCCCGTGCGAACAGAGCGTCTTTCTCGAAATGAAGATTTTCGTCAAGCTCGAACGTCTCGGTCTTGCCGCCAAACTCCTCAAGTATGCGGCGGTGGTACGGATAGTAAGGCTCGAAGACGAGAGCCGACTTCCCGCGCAAATATGACTGGGCGATACCGATCAACGCACCGGTACCGCCATTCGTGACCATAACCTCGAACGGGCGGGCATCAGGGTCAACCTCGATACCGTTATAGCGCTTTACCTTTTCCGATACGGCTCTGCGCAAGCCGGCATCACCCTCGCTGCCGCCATAGTGATTCTGGCTTGCGGCAATGATCGCAGCGGCCTCGGCAGCCAACTGCGGGTCAATAGGCAATTCGGACTGTCCCTGAACAAGGTTCCCACTCGGCGGCACAAGCCGCGTGATCGCTCGGATATCCGGCTTCACTTTCTTCACTTTTGCTTCGGTCATAAACGAATAATTTATCAGTTTCGACAAATATCAGGAAACGCAACTGGGCTCGGCCATTCTCTGGGAGAGCGTCGCCTGTAGGATAATAATGCCGGAGGAACCAAAATGACTCGATTACTGCCTCCCGCTCAGCCTGCTGACCTTTTCGGTGGCCATTTCCGATCGTTTCGAAGGGATCCTACCGGGTTCTTATCGCGTCAGGCCGCTCTTGGTGATGTCTCATACTTTCGAATGGGGCCGCAGCAGTGCTTTTCGATAGCCCACCCCGACCTGATCCGCGATGTTCTCGTCGTGAATGCTCACAAATTCGAAAAGGGCCGGGCACTGCAGCGGGCAAAGGTGCTGCTTGGCGACGGCCTGCTCACAAGTGAAGGCAAGCACCACCTCCGCCAGCGCCGAATGATCCAGCCGGCATTTCACCGCAACAGGATCGCTGAATACTCTCGTTCAATGGTGGAGCATGCCGAAAGAATGGCTGAATCATGGTCAGACGGCGATACGATGGACATCGACCAGGAGATGATGCGCCTCACACTTCGAATAGTAGCCGAAACGCTTTTCTCGGCTAACGTCGACGACTCCGCGGACGATGTTGGCAAAGCGATGACTACCGTGACCGAGCTGTTCAATTTCCTCCTCCTTCCCTTTTCAGAGTGGCTGCAAAAATTGCCCATTCCACACACGCGTCGATTCAATAAAGCACGTGACACATTCAACTCGATAATGTTTCGAATGATAGCCGAGCGACGCAGATCGAACGAAGACAAAGGCGACCTGCTTTCAATGCTGCTCTCCGCACGGGATGAGGTCGATGCAAGCTTGATGACCGATAAACAGGTGAGAGACGAGGCGCTCACGCTTTTTCTTGCCGGCCATGAAACGACCGCCAACGCTCTGATATGGACGTGGTACCTTTTGTCGCAGAATGCTCAAGTCGAGTCAAAACTGCATTCCGAACTCAATGACGTGTTACAGGGACGATCACCAACGATCGACGATCTCGCCAACCTGAGATACACCGAATCGGTACTGGCAGAATCGATGCGGCTTTTTCCTCCGGCGTGGACCGTTGGCAGGTTGGCGATCGAAGATCACGAGCTCGGCGGCTATCGAATACCTAGAGGCTCGCTCGTTCTCGCGAGTCAATTCGTGGTCCATCACGACTCGCGGTTTTGGGAACGACCGGAAGAATTTATTCCTGAACGCTGGGAAACACAAAGCATAAAGGAAGCGGGGCAGAGATTCGTATATTTCCCGTTCGGTGCGGGCGTCCGGCGGTGCATTGGAGAGGGCTTTGCCTGGACCGAGGGAGTTTTACTGCTTGCTGCCCTCGCACAGCGTTGGGAACTTAGGCTCGATCCAACGCAAAAGATCGGCCTGAATCCGATGATAACGCTAAGACCCAAGTATGGAATGCGAATGTCGGCCCATGCGAGATGAAGATCTCATTCGGAAAGGAGGCGATCTGCGATTCGCGGCCTGCTGACATGATCATTTCCAAAAACCCAAAATCGAAACGGCTTTTCCGCGTCTTCCGCGGCATAGTCAATGCCGATCCGCTTTCCGATCGCGATCTCATCCTGCTGGATGATCTTGTGTTCCTCGACCCAGATCTTATCGCCAGTAAGGCTGGCGCCGTTCAGCGACCGGTCTATATCCAATGCGATACAGAGTTTGCCCGGTCCCGAGGTGAGGTTCTTGTCCTTCATTTTTCCTCGGCGCCGCCGCATTAGATCGATCCCCTCTAGGGGCTCGACCGCCCTGAT
>JAJNPX010000160.1 GCA_021155145.1 Acidisarcina sp.
CGCGCCTGTTAGAAATCCGATAAAGACAATAAGGTTCTTTACCAGCGTTATGAGCAAAGCGATGAGCACCAAAATGCTGCCCCATTTTCCAGCTGCTTTCATAAATGACATACCCGTTTACTCCTTGACGATGATACCGCAAACGCATGGTCGGCGGCTAACGATCACTCCAATTTCCGTACGGCCGTTCGCCGGTTTCTCGTGACCGGTAATCGTATTCAGCCTTGCCAACCCCAGCACCCGAAAGGCGGCCGGAAAAGAACGGAGCAGGCTTTGCCGTGTCAAAATCGGTCCATTTACCCGCCTCGTCCTTTGGCTTGAATATGTAGCCACGGAGAATATATATCCCGAGCCCGATCAGCATTGCCGGCAATAAGCCGCGCATGATCCCTCGCAGGTTGAAAACGTTTTGAAGCAGAAAAGCTACACCAAGAACTCCCAAAACGATTCCCCACAACTTCGGATTTCCCTGAAATCGCTTTACGAGAATATCTTCGGCCACATCCGGCGTGACACCTGATCTGATCATCTGGGCCGTTCGCCATGCATCGAGTGCCGCAAAAGCCCACATTCCCATAAATCCAAAAACGAACAGCACGGTCCCGCCGGTCAGTACCGCAAGTTGGAATAGGCCGATAAAGACGGCGAAATATACAAGGGCTTTGACCGTCTGACCGTTATAGGCCGCCCCGAGGCCCGGGCAGATGAAAGAAAGTAGCGTCGCGACAAGCGGAGAAGTACGTTTCTTAACGAACGGCGAATAGTTTGAGCTGTTGTGGCTGCGAAGAAGGTCCACACCCATCACGATGCAATCCTGACAGTACGGAAACCCTTTGATGCGGTGATCGCAGGCGGGGCACAATGGCCGGCCGCAACCGTTGCATTGAACGACCGCCGAGTTTTGTGTGTGGTAGGAACAATTCATAGGGCTACCTGGGTTCCTCCACCGTTTCGGTCCCACTGCCTGGACGGATCGGGTTGCCGGCCGCTTCGTTCAATACGTCTGCGCCCTGGCGGTACGTCTGCTCGGCGAGCTTAAAGCTTTGCTGATAGACGCTAGCCAACGATCCGTCAGCAGAGACCGTCTGGCTAAATGCCAGAAACGCAACAAGAAGCATTCCGGCCACGGGCGCCAATTGCGGCACCGAGATCGGGAATCTGAGGCCGCGAACCCATTCGCCGAATCGGGCAGCGGCCGATGGCTTCACAATTTCCCGCTTTACGCTCCCGAGCGTTTGGGCAAGTATTCGCTGATTGAGGCCCGCCGGGAGCGGAAGTTCATCTAGTTTATAATTTACGATGGCCGCGAGCGATCGCACGACCATTCCCGGGAGGTCCGTACATTCATCGCAGAGGACGGCGTGCCGCTCCCAGCGATGAAATACCGACGCGGGCAGAAATCCGTCCAAATAGTCCGTCAAGTACTCCTCGAACTCGATGCAATTGGTGGTCGCGTCGGTGATGGTCCGGGACAGGATCTGAGCCTCCAGGTGCGAAAGCGGGACCCTGGGCTCCGCAAGTTCGCGGCATGCCGCAACGGCGGCCTTTACATCGTTCAAGAGAGAATGGCAGACCGGGCATTCCAGGGCGTGAGCCGCGACCGCCTTATGCGTCGTGGCATCGAGCGATCTTTCAAGATACGCCGAAAGCGAATCCTCAAATTTCGTGCAATCCACTAAATTTTCTTGCCCAACTCTCATAATCCCGAACCCCTTGTTCTTATAACTTCTGTTTAAGACGCTTCCGCGAGGGCTATTTTGCCCGAACATTGCCCATCTAAACCGTCACAACCCTCATTCTCCGCAATATTTTCGCCAACTCTATGCGTCCCCGGTTTATCCGCGACTTTACCGTTCCCTCAGGTATCTGGAGCATATCCACGATCTCCTGGTATGTTAGCTCCTCAATATCGCGGAGAATCACACATGTCTTAAGGTCCGGCGGAAGTTTGTCTATTCCTTCCTGAACCTGTGCGGCGAGTTCTCGCCGCTCCATTTCCTTATGGGCCGAAGAGCCGACTGCCCGTAGATGATATTGATGGTCATCCACCGCCTCGGCCATCGTATTCTGCGGATTTCGCTGACGATGGCGATAATCGTCAATTATGAGGTTTCGGGAAAGCCGCATTAACCAGTTCGCAAGGTCGCCCTGTTTGGCGTCGTACTGATCGAGAGTGCGGTAGATCCTTATAAATACCTCTTGCGTCAAGTCTTCGGCTGCCTCGGCGTTGGATGTGAAGCGGTAGGCGAGATTAAAGATCCGACGGGAAAAGTGTGTAACGATCTCTTCCCATGCGACGCCGTCGCCTGCCCGTGCGCGGCGGACAAGTTCGGCACCGTTGATCTCAGTAGACGCTTTAAGAGCTTCCAATCCGTTTTCTCCGATCGATCGATCGCTTTGATCAAAACCCGCAAGGCAAAACCCCTAGCCCTGTCAAAGGTAGTTTACGATACCAGAAACCTTAAAGTTCCGACAAAGATAATAGCGGTGCCGCTAGGATTTTCCGATCGAATACAGTATCTTTTTTGACTTGTGTTCGAAAAAGACCAGGCCGCGATTTAACCGAACTTGCGTAAATACCTGAAATTCATACTCCTGTTTCTCTTCGCCGCATTTCTGTTGTGGTTCTTTGGCCGAAATCTCGATTGGCAACTCGTTCGGCAAAGCTTCGCGAGGGCGAATGCACTCTATATAACGATCTCGGTCTTGATCATTTGTTTCGGCTATTTTCTGCGTGCGATACGATGGCAAGTCCTTCTGGCTCCTATCACGCCATCCAGCCTTAAGGAGCTCTTTGCTACCACGACCGTTGGCTTCGCCGCGATCTTCCTGATCGGGCGGGCCGGTGAGATAGTGCGGCCGATGTGGCTCCCGATGCGGGACCGACGGGTGCGTCCGTCGTCCGCTTTGGTGACCCTGGGGCTGGAACGGATCTTCGACCTAGCCGCATTGGTCTGTTTTTTTGCGGTCAATCTTATATGGTTCGTACCGCCGCCGGGGCGCGAGGCGGAATTCAAGTTCGTCGAGGTCGTGGGCGTAGCGATGCTTGTGGGGGTCGTCCTTTCCTTCGTCGTTCTGATCCTATACCAGCGCAGATCGGACCGCGTCATCCGATGGTTTGAGCGGCTGACCGACCGTGCCTGGGTGCCAGCAAGGGTGAGAACGATCCTGCTCAGCATCCTGGAAAAACTCTCAGGAGCACTGGCGATTCTCACAGATTGGCGGGAAATGCTTTTGGTCTCTTTTTGGACGATCGCTCTGTGGTTGGCTATTTCGATCCCTACGTGGCTGGTGCTGCTGGCGTTCGGGCTCCCGATCACCTTTAGCGATTCTCTCTTCATAATGGGCTTTGCCACGGTCAGCTCGGTCGTGCCGACTCCGGGTGGCGCCGCGGGTGCCTTCCATACAGCCACGGCAGCCAGCCTTTTGTTCCTCAAGAACGACGTTTCTCGCGAGGATGCGGCCGCGGTATCAATAGCACTACATCTTGTGTACTTTGCACCGGCAATAGTCTTTGGCTTGTATTATTTCCTTCACGGCGATATAAGTATTGAACGGTTCAGAAGTCTACTGTCCAGCGAACATGCCGTGGAAGAGATCGAATCGGATTCCCCGGATTTTGAGTCTCAATTGCAGGAAGCTTCTGCAGATGGCCGGGTCACGTAAAAGGCCCGTCGGAAGCAGCAGCCGGTCAACAATACACCAGAGATACTATGCGATGCCCATTTTGCGGACATATCGAGGATAAGGTTGTCGATTCACGCGAAGCCAAGGACGGAGACGCTATACGAAGACGCAGGGAGTGTCTCGGATGCGGACGAAGGTTTACGTCCTACGAGCGAATAGACGAGATCCCATACATGGTCGTCAAGAAGGACGGCCGCCGTGAGACCTTCGATCGGGGCAAGATACTGGCCGGACTGCTCCGGGCCTGCGAAAAGCGGCCGATCTCGATGGCCCAACTAGAGGCGATCGTCGATGACGCGGAAAAGGAAGTTCAGGAATCGCTCGACCGCGAACTAAGCACAAGCGAGATAGGGAAGGTCATCATGCGTCGGCTGAAGGCGATCGACAAGGTTGCGTATGTCCGCTTTGCCTCGGTCTACCTCGAGTTTGAGGATGTATCCGCGTTCATGACGGAACTCAAGGCCCTTGTTAACTCGCGCTCCCGAACAGAGCTTCCCATCAAGAA
>JAJNPX010000173.1 GCA_021155145.1 Acidisarcina sp.
GAACAAACACATGAAACCAGCATTCAAAACAGAAGTGTTAATAGTAGGAGCAGGTCCGACCGGACTTGCGTTGGCGTGCCAGTTCATTCGTCATGGCGTCGATTTCGTCATAGTTGATAAGGAGGCGACGACGACGGTCCATTCAAAAGCTCTCGGGGTCCACGCTCGCACTCTTGAGATCTACGAACAACTCGGAATAGCCGATAAAGCCGTCGCTGACGGGGTGGTTGCGGGCAAGGCCCGCATCCTCGAAGGGGGTTCGATTCGCGGCGAGGTGGATCTTTCAGCAGTCGGAAAAGGATTAAGCCAGTACCCCTACATGCTGGTTCTGGAACAGAGCAAGAATGAGAAGCTACTCTATAAATACTTAACGGAGCACGGTCGGGATGTAAGGTGGCGAACCTCGGTTGAGTCTTTCCAACAGAATGAAGACGTCGTCGTCGCCACGATCAAGGACGAGATGGGCGGCACAAAAATGATCGAGGCTAAATATCTTGTCGGCTGCGATGGTGCAAGAAGTCCGGTCCGACACCAGCTGGGGCTCAAATTCGAAGGCAGCACGTTCGAGCGAATCTTCTTCGTCGCTGACGCTCGTGTAGATTGGCAACTTTCTCACGATGCACTACAGGTTTGCCGGGTTAAACATTCGGTCGTCGCCTTTTTCCCGATGCCAGGTGAGAATCGCTACCGCATAATCGGCGCATTTCCCGAAGGCTATTCCAAAGACGAAGGCGAGGTTCTGTACGAAGAGATCGAGGAGAGGATAAGGGAAGAGGCGAGCCTCGATCTGCAGATCTCCGACGTCAACTGGTTCTCGACCTACAAGGTACATACACGACACGTTGAGGCTTTTCGGAAAGGTCGATGTTTCGTCGCCGGTGATGCGGCTCATGTGCATACACCCGCCGGAGGGCAAGGAATGAATACAGGCATTCAGGATGCTTACAACCTTGCATGGAAACTCGCACTGGTCCTGCGGGGCAGAGGCGGCGAAAAGCTTCTCGACAGTTACAACGACGAGCGGCTTGAGAACGCTCGGAACCTGGTCGGGTCGACGGATCGGATGTTCAATTTTTTGGCCGGCGGTGACTGGTTTCTCAACCTTGTGAGGACGCATCTTTTCCCTCGACTGATGGGAAGAGCTCTGCAGATCGAAAAGGTGCGCAAGGAATTTTTCAGACGCTTGTCGCAGATCGGCATAACATATCGAGCTCACGGCCTAAGTCAACGGTCCGGCGACGAACAATTCTGCGTCAAAGCCGGTGACCGCTTCCCGTATTTCATGATCGATGGCAAGAGCGTCTACGACCGGTTGCACGACCCGAAATTTCACCTGATCATGTTCGATGACGGCGAAAATGAAGACGCGGAAACCTCGGAACAGGTCCAAAGGGAATATGGGGACGTTCTCAAGCACCTTGTAATTCCATTGTACCCGGCCGTCGCCGCGATCTTTGGCTCGCGAAAGTCGTTTAGCGTGCTGCTTCGACCGGACAATTACATCGGGTTCATTGCGAAGGACTCCGCAGCCGATAGACTTCGAACTTACATGGCAGGTCTGGCGGCCTAAGACGTAATTAGTAGGACCGTTAGCCGCGGTACTTAGAGGCACATTTGAAACCCGTTCGATCCGGTGATGAGTACTGGAAGGAGCGGGTTTCATACTCGGTGATGCCGTTCCCGTCAAAACTTGCAGGCCCTTTGCTAGTTGCACAGGCCTACACCTCTGCAGATCCACGAAGCCGCCTTCGACCGGACCAATTACATCCCGCAAATGTGCTTTTTGGGACATGCCTGTACACCCGCCGCATCCGTATTCTCGAATCACTGGCGATCCCGAAACGGGCGCCCAAGAGGAAACGGAATGTTAATAACAGTAAAAACATTTGTCATCCTAGCCGCAGCGATCGGCTTTCTGCCGGTATTGATGAGCGCGCAAGAATCGCAGGCGGAGACGCTGACCTTGGAGCAGGCGATCGCCGCGGCCTTACGTGACAACACTTCCTTAAAAAATACAGAGATCGAAACAGAAAAGATCGGTTTCGCCAAGGCGGCGTACCAGACGCGACGCCTTCCAGCGTTTAAGAGCTCGGTTTTGTTTGGACAGCCGTTAACCCGGATGACCTTCACGATCGAAGAAGGCCAATTCGGAACCTACGAAAGTACCGGGCCGATCCCGAACACGAGGACCGAGATCCGGTCTTCAATGACCCCGACGGCCCTGGTCCAGGGGCAAATCCAGCAGCCTTTGTCGCAGTTGTTCGAGATCAATCTCAACTTGAAGAAGTTCGACATTAACAAGGAGATGTCACGCGAGCAGAGCCGTGAAAAGCGACAGGCTATAGTTGCCGATCTCAAAACGGCATATTTCCAAATACTTCAAACCGAAAGCCTTCTCAAGAACGCGGAGGAGATCGTTCGCTTGAACGCGGAGATCAATCGTGTGACCGAACAGTTCGTTTCTCATGGCGTAGCTCTCGTTCCGGAGCAGATGGAAACCGGAACGAAGCTCGCCCAAGCCGAATACGACCTAACTACGCTAAAAAACCGATCGGCCTCGCAAAAGGAGCAACTCAATTACTTGATGGGACGCGACATCCGGCTCGCGTTCGATGTCGCCCCGGCTGATTCTATGGTGGTCATCGCTGAGACCGATCTCGGCACGGCACAGAAGCGAGCGCTCGAGCAACGATCCGAGATTCGGCAAGCACGCCTTAAGATCCAACAGTCGAATTTGGACGCCCGTATCAAGAAAGCCGAACGCATGCCGGACGTCAGCCTGGTACTGAGCTACGTCTCGCCTTACAGCTATTCGACTTTCCTGCCGAAAAACATCATGTCGGTCGGGGTTCAGGTCGAGTGGGAAGTATTTGACTGGGGCCGGCGGAAGCGCGAACTGGCCGAGAAAAGACTTGCCGTAAAGCAGTCCGAAAACTCTCTTCAGGAGGCCGAAAGTCTCGTGATGATGGACGTAAATATGAAGTTTCGAAAGCTGCGGGAGTCCGCAGACCAGTTAAAGCTGATGCAGATGGCACAGAAGACCGCATCCGCCAATTTGCAGATCTCAATCAAAAGGTACGAACAGCAAACGCTTCTGTACAAGGATCTCCTGCGAACAGAGGCAGCGTTGACCGAGGCCAACGCCAACTATCAGTCCGCGTTGCTCGGATATTGGATCGCGAAAGCCGAGTTCGAGAAAGCACTAGGAGAGGAAAAATGAAAAGCAAATATCTAATTATGGCCGCAGTCGTTCTTAGTGGATTCGGGTGCCAGAAGGCGGAGACAAAGGAACTGACAGCAAAACCGGTTCGCGTGAAGGCGGTTGAAAGCTATACGGCAAAAAATGGGAGCCGCTATTCAGCCACCATTCGACCGGAATCGCAGATCGACGTCGGGTTCAAGGTCGGCGGGTACGTCGAGTCGATCGCTACCGGCACGGACGGGATCGGCGTACGGCATACGCTGCAAGCCGGCGATATCGTAAAGAGCGGACAGGTACTCGCCCAACTCCGCCGAAACGACTATGAGACCAAGCTTGCTCAGGCGGTCTCGCAGAAGGACGAGATGAGAAAAGGCCTCAACTCCAGCGTCGCCCAAACTGCTGAGGCGGAGACAGCGATCTCGATAAATCGTTCGCAGGTTACGGAAGCCGAGGCCGCTTTCGGGCAGGCAAGGACCGAATTCGCAAGAGCGAAAGCATTGTATGAGGCGCGGAGCATGACAAAGAAAGACTTCGACTCTGCTGAAACAAATCTCACAGCCGCGCAGGCCAGACTTGAGACAGCGAAGGGGTCGCTGATAGCCGCCCAGTCGAAAGTAAAGACCATGCAGGCACAAAACGAGCTAAACGCCGTCCGGGTTCGCACGGCGGATACAGTGATCGATCAAATGGCGATTCCCCTTCAGGATGCAACGCTTCGTTCGCCGCTTTCGGGCGTGGTGCTCGAGCGTAAGGTCGAGGAGGGCGAACTTGTTTCTCCAAACGCTCCGGCATTCGTCATCGCGAACACGACCTCGGTAAAGGCTGTGTTCGGCGTGCCGGACGTTGAACTGGAAAAGCTGAAAAGCGGACGGGTGCTGACGGTTACGTCGGATGCAATGCCAGGACGTGAGTTCGCCGGGAGAGTTTCGCGGATCGCACCCTCGGCCGATCCGAACAGCCGTGTCTTCGAGATCGAAGTAACGATCCCGAATCCCGACGATGAATTGAAGCCCGGCATGATCGCATCGCTGGAACTGGTCTCGGAATCAGTAGGCGAAACAAGCAACGTCGTGCCCCTCGGCGCGGTCGTTCGATCCAAAACCGACCCGAATGGCTATTCAGTCTTCGTGGTTCAGGACATCGATGGGAAAAAGATAGTCCGGCTAAGGGATGCAAAGCTCGGAGAGGCATTCGGAAACACCGTCGCGGTCACCAACGGGCTTCGCGAGGGAGAACTGGTCGTCACGAACGGCTCGGCATATCTCGTTGACGGTGAAACAGTCGAGATTATTCCGTAGATCATAGGCGAAACGGGTTCGCAGTAAATGCAGCTAAAGGAAAGTATCGGAGAAGATAGCCATGTCACA
>JAJNPX010000193.1 GCA_021155145.1 Acidisarcina sp.
CACCAATGCCAAAAAGGAGATCCGCGGGACAAGACGCTCATACACCAGATCTATCTTAGATAGATCGCGGCAAAAATTACTGTCAGGGCAAGAAACGTCAATACCAGCGAACCGATGACGAAAGGCCAGGAAAAACCCGACCTGGGTTCCCAAACGACCTCGACCGGTCTCGCGATCGAGGCCCTGACTTTCCGTCGATTCGAGCGGTCAGCCCTATTCCTGGCCGGATCGTAATTTCCGGAACCTTTTGCTCTTCCATTCCGTTCGGGTGCGACAACTGGATCAGCAAATTCCACGACGGGGGTCTCTTTGGCGACAGGTTCAGCCAAGATTACCGATCCGCCGCAGTTGTAACAGTACAACGAGCCTTCCCGAACCTCGGCACCGCAGATATTGCAAATCGGGGTCTCGACCGATGTTTCCGCCATCCTTAATAATTTACGGCTTACGAATGGCGGCTGCAACCTCGGCGGCCGCTGATCTCAATTCTGACTTGTTTTTCATGACGTACAATCGTCCGCCAGTTTCGCGGGTCAGACGTTCAAGAAGCTTCGTCTTTGGAGCCTCCTCCGAGATAGCGACCGCGTAAACCCTAATGTTCGCCTTTTTGAGAATATCGATCGTCTCCTCCGGTTTGGCCAGGCTAAAGCGCTCGTCCCCATCGGTCACCAGCACTATGGACCGCAGCCGTCCGGGGTCGGTACGGGCATTCTCCGCTAGATATACACCTGACGACCGGACAGCATCTAGGATGGATTTCTGCCCGCCTTCGACATACATGTTCTCGACCGAATCAAGCACTTCCCTGGTATTCGTCGTGAACTCCTGCTCAAGCTTGATCTTTTGCGTATCAACGAAACGGACAAAGAAGGTTTCGTCGCCCTCGACATTAGCCCCAAGGACGGCCGACGCGAATCGAATGAGGTCCTCGAGAAGCCTCCGATACGACCCGGAATTATCGATCACCAACCCGTAGCTGATCGGCGGATCCTGCCTGGTCGGGGCCTCGTCCTGCGACATAGAAGGCCGCGGAAACGCAAAAATGACGGTAAGAAGGAGAAAGGCAAATAACGCGGATCTAGATCTTGGCGAATACATCTTTTTCCTCGCCGAGATCCCGTGCCGATGGTGTAAGTATGGTCGCAGCCGTAATGTAGATCTTTTTTCCTTTATCGATCGCGGTGCGGACGTCTGCTTCGCTGACAAAATCCACCGGTTCGGGCGATCCCCCATTTTCCGGGTCCTTTTGCGGTCTCAATTCGTGAATGATGGTCTTGACCGGCGACGACGGCTGAGAAGGAGATTCCGAAGCTGCTTTCTCCACAGACTGAACCGAAGGCGGACCAAGTTTGGAGGAGAGAAATCGGTCAACGATCGCGGCGACCTTTTCACGATCGATGGTACGGCGAACCGGAGTCGCTGCGGACGCTTCCGCCCTGGCCGCCGGCTGTATCGAACGCACCTGATTGACTGGTTTGGTCTCAAAAGCCACCCGCTTGATATCCATCAGATGGATGGGCGAAACGTTGTCCGACGTGACGTTTCCGCCCCACGAGCCGCAGCCCAAGGTCATCGACGGGGCGAGGTCCGTTGAAAGTCCGATCGCACCGTGTGTTGTCGGTGAATTTATGACCACCCTTGACGCTGGCATTTGCCTTCCGTATTCGATGGCCTTTTGACGGTCCTGCGTGTGCATACCCGCCGTGTGCCCCATACCGCCGAAATGAAGTATCTCGTCGCATCTAGCGGCGGCCTCAGCCACACCGTCGACTACAAAGAACGCAAGCGTGGGCGACAGCTTCTCGATCGACCAGGGGTGATCGCGGCCGACGCCGCCGCATTCCGCAAGAAGACAACGTGTTTCCGGAGGAACTGTGATACCCGCAAGATCCGCTATGAACTTTGCCGATCGCCCGACGATCCCCGCATTTAAAGTTCTTTGAGGCGTCAGAAGCACCTTGGCGACAGAATCGGCTTCCGCGGAACTAAGAAAATGACCGCCTTGGGCCTTGAACTGTTCGCGGACACGTCCGGCGATCGCAGAATCGACCACAACCGACTGCTCCGATGCGCAGATCGTTCCGTTGTCAAAACATGTACCCGTCAAGATATCCGCCACCGCTTTTGCAATATCGGCCGTACTCTCGATGTAAACGGGAACGTTTCCCGGGCCGACGCCAAATGCAGGTTTTCCCGATGAATATGCCGCCCGAACGAGCCCGATACCGCCGGTCGCCAGTATAACGGCGGTCTTCTTGTGCTTCATCAAGGTCTCGGTGCCCTCTATCGAAGAATGCTCAAGACAGATCACTGAGTCGCCGGGAAGGCCCTGAGCTACGCCGGCATCACGCATGATGCGTGCGGTTTCGGCAATGCACTTAGCCGCAGAAGGATGCGGAGACAAGACGATGGAATTTCGCGATTTGATGGCGATGATCACCTTGAAGATCGCCGTTGACGTGGGATTGGTCGATGGTATGATCGCCGCGACGACACCTCGAGGAGAAGCGATCTCAACGATCGAGTCGGTCTCAGAAACGATCCCGACGGTCTTCATCGGCCGAAAATGACGCCATACATCCTCGGCTGCGAAGCGATTCTTTTCGCGCTTGTCTTCGGCGATCCCAAAACCTGTCTCGTCGTGGGCCAACTGTCCAAGCCGAGCCGATTCGGCCAAGGCCGCTTGAGCCATCGCTTCACAGATGGCGTCGATCCGGTGCTGATCGAACCGGGCCAACGTCAACTGCGCGCGGTGCGCAGCCTCGACGCTGTCGCGAGCTTCTTGTTGTGCGATGAGATCCGTATCGGCCATCTGCCGGACAAAGTAAATGGCCCGCGCCGATCAGCGGCCTAATGCCGCGCGTCGTCGAAGGGCCAAATAATCTAGCGCTGTTTCGTTTTGTTGCCTTCAGTCTCGATCGTCGAGGAGCGAGCCTCGCCAGCACCGAGCTGCCTGCCGCCGCCGCCCTGAAGAGATCGTTCATCCGGGCTTTGGCCTATGTTTCCACCCTTCGGAAGTATACGCTCAACCTCATTATGAGGGCGCGGTATCACATGCACGCTGAT
>JAJNPX010000195.1 GCA_021155145.1 Acidisarcina sp.
AGCGGCTTGCCGCGATCGAAAATCGAGGAGCAACGCTCGTCGGCGACGTGAATCCCAAAGAGGCAATGGAAAAGGCGGCTTACTTTACGCCGGTGCCGGGCGGCGTCGGGCTCCTGACCGTCGCGATGCTTATGAAGAACACGGTCGATGCGGCGAAGATGAGGAGAAAGATCTAGATCTACCCTTATCACCTGTCCCGAATTAAGTGATAAGTGAGAAGTAAGGGATAAGTTCGGATCAAAAACACACCCTGAACTTCGAAGAATACCAATCAGAAGCGAGCCAGACGGCTCTCTACCCGCGGCGCCTCGAGAATCTTGAATACCCGACGCTCGGCCTTGCCGGCGAAGCGGGGGAGGTGGCGAACATCGTCAAAAAGATCCAGCGCGATGCGGGCGGCGTGATAACCGACGAAACTCGTGCAAAGCTCAAAGACGAACTTGGCGATGTGCTCTGGTACATCTCGGCCTGCGCCGACGAGCTCGGCCTCACCCTGGATGAGATCGCCGCTTACAATGTCAACAAACTGGCAAAGCGACACGGGCGCTGAGAAATTCTTTCCATTAATAATTGATAATTGATAATTATTAATTAGTAATGCGGAAACGTCCTCACGATGTTGAAGGTTGGCCTAACCGGATCGATCGCGGTCGGCAAGAGTTTCGTTTGCGAGGTGTTTCGCGAACTGGGTTGTCACACTCTTGACGCCGACCGGGTCGCGCGCGATGTCGTCGGTAAGGGCACGCCGGGGCTCGAACAGATCGTCAGCGCGTTCGGCGGCGACGTCCTTACCGCCGACGGCGAACTCGACCGGCCGAAAATGGCGTCGATCGTTTTCGGTGACGAGGAAAAGCGCCTGCTGCTGAATTCGATCGTCCATCCGCTCGTCTTCGAATCGCAGAACGCATGGCTGGCCGCCCGCGAGGTCGAAGACCCTGACGGAATAGCCATCGTTGATGCCGCGTTGATGATCGAATCTGGCGGCTATCGGCGCTTCGACAAGCTGATTGTCGTCTGGTGCGAACCTGAGATACAATTCGAGCGTCTAAGAAAACGCGATGGTTTAAGTGAAGAGGAGGCCCGACGGCGTATCTCCTCACAAATGCCGCAGGAAGAAAAGAAAAGATATGCCGATCTTTTGATCGACACATCTTCCGGCTTCGATGCGACGCGTTCTCAATGCAGGCAAGTTCACTCTGAACTATCAAAGATATCGGCTGAAACGCGTCGTGATTGAGCGTTTTTATCCTACGATGCCCATTTTTCCGGTCCAGCGACGATCTCTCATTCTGGCCGCAGTCGCGGCATTTCTTCTGTCGTCGAGCTGTGCCCAGTTGAAACAGCCTGAACCGGAACCCTACTTTGCAGAGACGCCGCCGCCGCCCGTGCAGGAATTCAGATGGGCAAACGGCAAACCGCCCAAGAGCCTCGACCCCGCAAAAGCCTCCGCCGCGCCGGAAACCGATATCGCACGGGCGCTTTTTGAAGGACTGACCGATCTGGATCCGCAGACGCTCGCCGCGGTGCCGGCCGTGGCCGAACGGTGGGACTCCAGCGACGATAAACGCGTATGGCGGTTCTATCTTCGCGAAGAGGCCGTCTGGTCTAACGGGGAGAAGATCACCGCTGAAGATTTCGTAAGGTCATGGAAGCGCCTCGCGGCCCTCGGAGGCGAAGCGGCCCACAGGTCCCTGCTCAAGAATATTCGCGGCCTCGCCGATCCGGCGAAGAGAAAGGACGGAAAGGCCTTGGAACCGACACCGTCTGCGACGCCTCAGCCGGCCGATAGCCCGCCGACGGCTTCCGGGCCTTCGCCATCCGTAGCTCAGGTTTCGGCACAAGAAACTGTGGGCGTCGCGGCCGAGGGCGATCGGGTGCTTCGCGTCGAATTGAATATCGCCGACCCCGACCTGCCGCAGCTTTTGGCCCATCCGATATTTCGCCCCGTCCATGACGACCCGGCCCCTGTCGATGACGACCAAATGGTCACAAATGGCCCGTTTCGGCTTTCGAGCCTCAGCGATGAAAGCGTGGTGGTCGACCGTTCGGAGACCTATTGGGACCATGATTCCGTAAAGCTCGAGCGTGTAAAATTTGTCTCGTCCGAGACACCGGAAAAGGCCCTTGAGGCCTATCGTTCGGGTGCCGTCGATGCGGTCACGAACGCAGAGTTTTCACCGGCGGCCCTGAAACTCCTCGAACCCTTCGACGACTTTCGCCGGACGGCGCACAACGCCTTGAATTTTTACGAATTCAATACGAAACGAGCTCCATTTGATGACCGGCGTGTGCGCGAGGCGCTCGCGATCGCGATCGACCGGGAAAAGATCACCGAGGGCGAATTGCAGGGAACCACACGCCCCGCCAATACATTCCTGCCGCAGGGTTCGAAGAAAGAGTTGAAGCTCCTGATGGACCTGCCAAAGGCTCGTTCGCTGCTTGAGGAAGCGGGCTTCCCCGAGGGCGCTGGTTTTCCCGTTGTACGGCTCGTCATCAACCGCAACGATACGCAGCAGCGCATCGCCCGTGCGGTCGCCGATATGTGGAGCAAGAATTTGGGCATCACGACCGAGGTAGTCACGATCGAGCTCGCGGACCTCGATTCCGTCAGGGCGGCCGGCGATTACGACCTCATTCGGCGCGGTGTCGTTATGCCGACCTCCAACGAGACGGCGAGCCTGCTCTCGATCTTCGAACCGGAGACGGCGGCCGCGAAAACGGGCACGGCCGTTTCCGTTCCGCGAATGGATCTTCAGGAGTCCAATACCAACATCAAGCCAGATACTTCCCCGGCGCCGCAGCCCAGCAGATCTCCGGCGCCGGCACGTTTGACGACGGAAAGCGAAGCGGTCTATGAGGTTCGCGGTATCCCGCTCTATTTCCCGACGTCCTATTCGCTGGTAAAGCCTTACGTAGCCGGATTCGACTCGAACTCGCTCGACGCACCCTCGCTGAAATCCATCCACATAGATCCAAAGTGGCGAACCCGCTAGCCCGTTTTCGAATCGTAACTTGCTGAACAGGATACGTTTGGTCACATTTTCCGCGAGAATTCGGTGTTTTTCTGTTACAATGCGGTACCGACGGATCGACCGTACCCTCTTCCCCACATCGAGCGTTAATTGGAGTTAGAAATGAATTTCTCAGTGTCACGCGCAGGGCTCTCCATTGCCTTGGTCGCCTCCGCAGCATTCGTAATGACGGGGTGTTCCGCGAGTGCTTCGTCGATGTACTTCGGCAAGACGACGCCGCCCTCGGCCAACGTGCTTCGATACGTTTCGGGCAGCGAGCCCGAATCGCTCGACCCCGCTGTTTCGAATAGCCAGCCGGACGCTCGGATCTATATGTCGATGTACGACGGATTGATCGAGTACGAGCCAAAGACCATGGAGCCGATCCCGTCCCTCGCCAAGTCGTGGGAGATCCGCGAGGAAGGGACCGAGTACATCTTTCACATCCGCGATAACGGAAAATTTTCGAATGGCGCGCCCATCACCGCCCACGATTTCGTGTTCACGCTCCGCCGCGGGTTCTCGCCGGAACTTGCATCGCGTAACGCGAGCCTCGGTTATTACATAAAGTATTCTGAGGCATACAACGCCAGCAAGGTCTTCGTAAAGTGCGGCGACCGGTATTTGCTCAAAGACGGCGGCCTCTCTGAAGCGACGCAGGCGGCCGACATTCACTCATTCCTCGATCAGCCGGAGCGGCTTACGCTTGCCGGCGACGAAGCTGGCCGCGAGAAGGCTTTCAAGGCTGCCCCAGAATTGAAGGCCCAAACAGCCGGATGCTCGTTTCAGCCGGTAAAGGCTGAGGATATCGGGGTCGAGGCCATTGACGACCATACGCTTCGGATCAAGCTCTATCAGCCCGCTCCATATTTCCTCGGTCTCCTCGGCCACCAGTTCTTCCGGGTGATCTCAAAGGATGTTGTCGAAAAATTTG
>JAJNPX010000204.1 GCA_021155145.1 Acidisarcina sp.
AAGGAGAACAGATGAAGCCTCATTTTGCTGCATTATTCCTGATGGCCTGTGCGGCGGTCGCGGGCGTTTCGGCGCAGCCGCCCACCGGAACGACCTACGGTCACGTTGTCTGGTCGCCGAATGGCGCGTATATCGCATTCACGCGTTCCGTCGTTATCAGCACTTCACCCTTTCGGATGAACTCCGACATTTACATCTCGCGCCCGGATGGCAGCGAGCTGACAAAGATAACCGGTGACAACGGCAACGAATCGTTTCCTGCCTGGTCGCGCGATGGGAAGACGATCTATTTCGGGTCGGGGCCGGCAGGGAGCCGCGAGCAGGAGATCTACTCGGTCGGCGTGGACGGCAAAGGCTTGCGATATCTGACGCGTGCACCGGGCCGTGACGGCGCCCCCAATATCTCGCCGAATGGAAGAACGATCGTGTTCAATTCCGAGCGCGACGGCGGAATGCCGCAGATCTATGTGATGAACATCGATGGCTCGGATCCAAAACGTCTGACCGACGATGACAAGGTCGCTTTTTATAATCCGGTCTGGTCTCCGGATGGAAAGAAGATCGTTTACTATCGCGAGATCCGGGACAACAAGGACCAGATCTGGACAATGAACGCAGACGGTTCGGACAAGAGGCTGTTGACCAACAATGTCGGACACAATTTCTATCCTTCATGGTCGAGCGACGGGCGCCGCATCCTGTTCACTCGTATGGCCGACGAAAGGCAGCAGCTCTACTGGATCGACGCTGACGGCTCAAACCTGCAGCCCGCAGCGATAGATTCATTTTTTGGCAGGCAATCGCCCGACGGCAAACGGATAGCCTATATCGGCGTCGGCGATCTGCGAATGCAGTTGATCATTTCCAATTCGGATGGATCGGACCCGAGGGTATTATTCAGGTGATGCTGACTCGCGCTACAATCAAGGGCATTCCAACCCCAGGAGGCCTTTTGAATGAGAGAACTGATCGGAGCGTTCCTCGCCCTTATTGTCCTGATCTTGCCGATCTCCGCCATCGACATGAGCCGCGAGATCGATGCAGCTACCGCCCGCATTATCGATAGGGTCGTCGAGTGGCGGCGGCACCTGCATCAATATCCGGAACTTTCCAACAGAGAGACAAAGACGGCCAAGTTCGTCGAAGACCATCTGCGAGGGCTCGGGATGGAAGTCAGGACAGGCGTAGCCAAGACCGGCGTCGTGGGTATTCTCCGAGGTGGACAACCCGGGCCGGTGATCGGGCTCCGTGCCGACATGGACGGGCTGCCGGTCACGGAGCGGAACGCACTGCCCTTCGCCTCAAAGGAAACTGCCGAATTCAACGGGCAGAAGGTCGGTGTAATGCACGCCTGCGGACACGACACTCACGTCGCGATGCTTCTCGGAGCAGCGGAAGTCCTTACCGGAATGAAGGACAAGATAAAGGGAACGGTCGTCTTTATCTTTCAGCCCGCCGAAGAGGGCCCGCCCGCCGGTGAAGAGGGCGGCGCGCCGCTGATGGTGAAGGAAGGCGTGATGGATGACCCAAAGATCGATGCAATATTCGGGATCCATGTGAACTCGCAGACGGAGATCGGAACGATCAAGTACAAGTCGGGCGCGGTGATGGCATCCAGCGATTGGTTTCAGATAAAGATAAAGGGCCGCCAAACGCATGGCGCGTACCCGTGGCTGGGCACTGACCCCATCGCCGTCGCAACGCAGATCTACACGGGCCTGCAGATGATCGTTTCACGGCAGTCCGAGCTGACAAAGGCTCCGGTCGTGATCACGGTCGGCCGTCTTAATGCCGGGATACGCGAAAACATCATACCCGAGGAAGTGACGATGGCAGGCACGATACGCACTCTCGATCCGGGCATGCAGAGAGACGTACACGAAAAGATCAGACGTGCGGCCACCAATATCGCAGAGAGCATGGGTGCCACGGCCGAGGTGTCGATCGACACAAAGACGCTGGTCACCTACAACAACCCCGGATTGGTAAAAAAGATGCTCCCGTCGCTTGAAAAGGCGGCAGGAAAGGGGAACGTACAGGAAACTGAGTGGGTAACGGGAGCGGAGGATTTTTCGTTCTTTGGTGAAAAGGCCCCGGCCTTCTTTTTCATGGTCGGCGGAATGCCGAAAGGAAAAAGCGTTAAGGACGCCGCACCGCATCACACGCCGGATTTCTTTATTGACGACAGCCGTCTCGATGTCGGCGTCAAGGCGTTCGCAAATATCGTTTTCGACTATACGAAATAAGACTCTTGAACGAAAAAACTCCGCACCGCAGAGGCACGGAGTTTATTTCAAGTTGACGGCGGTCAGGCCTGATTGTGAGCTTCGACGAACCAGAGCAGCTTATCGATGCTTCGCGAAACTCCGGTATAGAGATCGGCAGTGTCCTTGTCGCCGAGGCCGTCGGTCTCATCTATGTTCGTTCGGGCCTTCTTTCCGAGATCCGCAAGTGCGGACGACAATGCATCGACATGTGCCGTTCCGTCGCTGATCTCGTGCGGATACTCGGAAAGCGAAGAATTCTCTGCCGCAAGGCGGACGGTTCCCATCGCCACGCCGCCCAGCGTCGTGATCCGCTCGGCGAGGTCGTCGACATGCGTGTCCAATTCCGTTGCAACACGGTCAAATAATTCGTGAAGTGCGATAAAATTGGGACCCTTTACGTTCCAATGTGCCTGTTTTGCCTGCGATCTAAGGTCGGCTGCGTCGGCCAGGCTCTGATTCAAGATCGCGATAATCGCCTCACGTTTTTCCTTCGCGAGATCAATTTTTGTTTTATGCATTCCCATACCTCCTCATATTAGAATTATTCTAATTCTATTTAGTGAACTTGTCAATCCGCCTGGAGGTTTTCAATTAAATGGCGTATTTCGAATCGATGAGCAACGCAGGGCTTTTCGGTCCAAGCAGTGCCCAGGCGTTAATTTAGAGGTATCTGGGGGCGCGGGGGCGGTCTGACCGGAGCGGCCGCGGGGCCGAATGAACCGGAACCGCGGAAGAGCGGGGTAAAGATCCAATTTGAATGGCGGTCGATGCTGTAATAATTGAGGATCGAGCGGGCCCGGCTCTGGCTTGCGACGCCGATAAAAGGCTGATTATCGGTGACCACCTCAAAATCCTCATCGTCGTCGGCGTCGGCCGAACCCGTATTGATCGAGTTCACGATGACGACCGCATAGCGGTTGAGGACGGGTGATGGATTCGACGGCAGGACGCCGTTGTTGTGTTCCATGACCCGTTGAGCGAATTTTGCAATTGTCTGTGGATCGGGTTTGATCAGCCGCCACTTTCCATCCTCGCTCAACGGATCGACGGCTGCCGACGCACGAAGTATCTGCCGCTTCTTGGTTCCCTGCGGCAACCCTTCGAGCAAATCGTCGATCGAATCGGGAAGCCATTGGCCGTTATAGAAGACAACGTATTGGCGGATCGCGTCGGCGATCTCCTCGCCGCGGCGGATCGCCTCAAGCTCCTTCTCACGCTGAACCTCATACTGGATCGTGGGTGCCACCGCCAGGAGGCCGATCGCGAAGATCGTCATCATTCCCATCACGGCC
>JAJNPX010000211.1 GCA_021155145.1 Acidisarcina sp.
ACCGCGTCGCCGTCCCGGGTGCGGTCGAGAAGCAACTGTGCCCGCTTGTTGAAAGCGATCAGGAAGTACTCGTCCGAGGGATGGCTTGTGTTGATGAACCTTGAAAGTGCATTTCGGGCTTTTGCGATCTTATCGCCGCTCATCGACCCCGAAACGTCAAAGAGGATCCCGACCGAGGCCGGGGCATCGCTATCGCTGAAGAACGTGATCTCCTGCTCCTTCCCGTTATCGCTTACCGTAAAGGCCTGTTTCGTCAAACCAGAGACGTACCGTCCGTAAAGGTCCGTGACGGTCAGGGTCAGGGTTATAAGATCGGTCTTTACAGCTATACTCTTGGGATCGACCTCAGGTGTGGCAGTCGGTTCGGGCTCCTGTGCAGATACTCCCGCAAATGCGAGGAGCGCCAAGACGCACGCCGCCACAGGCCCAGTGAAAGTACGCCGGCCAACACCACCAAAAACCCATACTGCCATAGTTTCTCCAGTTCGGATGACTAATTCTATTTAATCGGGCACACCTTCCGCAAGATAAATCTATGATGAAGGAAAAATCAGTTAAGTTGTTTCTACCCAAAAATTTCCACGGGACTTTCTAATGCGCAACATTTTCTTTCGGATCGCGTGATATAATTCGTCGTTGTCGCCAAACGGGATTCGCTCGTCCCGTTATCCGGATCTCGGAGCCGCTCGACCCTCTAGATATAGTAAAATGGCTGAATTCATTTGTCGTTTAGGAACGCCCTCCGGGGATATCGTCACTCGAATTGTCGAGGCCACGGCCGCCGCAGACGCTCGAGTGCAACTAGAGCGCGACGGGTATAAGGTCTTCGACGTTTCCTCATCGGGTGGTGGGATCAGGCAAATGCTGATGCCGGGCAGCGGGACCAAGGCCAAGGTAAAACAGTCCGACTTCCTGTTATTCAATCAGCAGCTATCGGCGCTGCTCCGGGCGGGAATTCCCGTACTTCAGGCGATCAGCCTTCTCCGATCGCGCTCGGGCTCGGCAAATCTAAGGATCGTCCTTACCGATGTCGAGGAGAAGATCAGGAACGGCCTGCCGCTTTCTGAGGCCTTTGAATCACAAGGCATTTTTCCAAAGATATATACGGCATCTATACTCTCTGGCGAGAAAAGCGGAGCACTGGATGAGGTACTCATTCGTTACGTTGAGTATCTCAAGCGGAGTGTAGGCGTAGCCCGTAAGCTTCGGGGTGCTTTGGCGTATCCCGCATTCCTTCTGGTCGCGGCGACCTTTATGGTCGGATTCTTGACCCTATACATCGTCCCGCAAATGTCGGACCTGTTCAAGAGCCTTAGTGCCAACCGGACGCTCCCCACGGTGACACTTGCGGTGCTTTGGGTATCAAATACCGCCTCCGCAAACGTTTGGTGGATAGCACCGCTTGTCGTAATAAGCGCGTTTGCACTCTATGTTTGGCTTCGAACCGAACGAGGCCGTCTTGCTCTGCACCGGTTCCTGCTAAGGCTTCCGATCGCGGGTACATTGATCCGCCAGATGGCAACGGCCCAACTTGCGAGGTCTTTGTCCACGCTTCTCTCGGGCGGTATCACGGTACCCGATTCGTGGGAGATCGCGTCGCAGGCGCTGAATAACCTTGAACTTCGCCGCCGGAGTCAGGCCGTTCTGCCGATGATCAAGGAAGGCAGGGGTTTCACCGACTCGCTTGAAAAGGCGAATTGGATACCCGAGCTGGGACTCGACATGATAGGTATTGGTGAACGTTCCGGAAGCCTACGAGAGATGCTGGACGAGGTGGCATCGTTCTACGACGCCGAGGCCGAGGTAAAGCTTGAGCAGCTTACAACGCTTCTCGAGCCCCTTATTCTCGTCTTTATGGCTGGGATAGTTCTCGCGATCTTGCTTGCGATATATCTGCCGATCATTCAAACCATTTCGGCCGGTCCAATGGGCCGGAGACGCTAACTTTTTATGAGTACAACAATTGACGGAACGACAACGAACGTATCGTCGCCAAAGATCGAACTCTCAGATTTTATCGACAACGAACCGCCCGAGGTTGTGGAGGCAAAGCAGCTTGCCCGCCGCTATCGTCTTCCGTATATCGACCTTTTGCCACCCGATGGTGAATCGCCGATCGATTACGAAGAGCTCGCCCGGATACCGGTCGACACCATGCTAAGGAATCACTTCGTGCCCCTTCACCGTGAAGGGCGAAGCCTGCATGCCGCAATGGCAGATCCCACAAATCTGGAGGTGCTCGACGAACTCGAGAACGCTCTCGATGTCCGGATCGTCCCATATGTAGCGACCAAGGGCGCGATCGATGTCATCTTAAAGCGGGGTGACGCGACTCAGCGCGTCCTCCAGGAGGCCGCGTCCGGTTTCAAGATATCGCTTGTAAAGGAAACCGAGCAGGGCGAAGAGGTGCTTGACCTTGACCGGCTGGCAACGGACTCCGATATGTCGCCGATCATCAAGCTCGTCGACACGATCATCTATAACGCGATGGAGTCTCGCGCGTCTGATATTCACATCGAGGCCGGCGACCGCGACGTTCGAGTAAAATTTCGGATCGATGGTGCCCTGTATGCAAAGGTCGACCCGATCGATATCGCATATCATCAGACGCTTATTTCGCGGATCAAGGTGATGTCTGAGCTTGATATTGCCGAGCGACGAGTGCCTCAGGATGGCCGTTTTCGTGTCAGGTACAAAGGGCGAACCGTCGATTTTCGTGTTTCGATCCTGCCGTCGGCCTTCGGTGAGAATTGTGTCATTCGTATCCTCGACAAAGAACAGATCTCAGAAGAGTTCAAGAACCTTAGCCTGGATGTCGTCGGTTTTGACGAGGAAGATCTCCGCCGTTTCCGGCTTTATATCAAGGAGCCTTACGGGATGGTACTGGTCACCGGGCCGACAGGCTCCGGCAAGACGACTACCCTCTATGCCGCTCTAAACGAGATCCGCAACGATGAGGATAAGATCATCACGATCGAGGATCCGGTCGAGTACGTTCTCCAGGGGATAATGCAGATCCCCGTCAACGAAAAGAAAGGGCTTACCTTTGCCAGAGGCCTGCGTTCGATCTTGCGCCACGACCCGGATAAGGTGATGGTCGGAGAAATTCGTGATGAAGAGACCGCGCAGATCGCCATTCAGTCGGCGCTTACGGGACATCTCGTGTTCACGACCGTTCACGCAAATAACGTGATCGACGTTATCGGACGATTCCTGAACATGGGCGTCGAGCCGTACAACTTTGTATCGTCGTTGAACTGTGTCCTGGCCCAGCGGCTGGTCCGCCTGCTCTGCCATACCTGTAAACGCCACTATGAACCGACGAACGAAGAACTGCTCGAGTCGGGGCTAAGGCCCGAAGATGTGAACGGAAAGGAGTTTTTCCGCAACGTCGGCTGTGACGCATGCAATCACACCGGGTACAGGGGTCGCACGGCGATTCACGAGCTTCTGGATATGTCCGATTCCATCCGCGAGATGATCATCGAACGCCGTCCCGGTTCCGAGATCCGTCGACAGGCCGAAAAGGAAGGCCTTTCATCGCTGCGGGAATCGGCGGTCAAGAAAGTCTTTGCCGGCCACACGACGCTCTATGAGATCAACCGAGTGACCTTTGTCGAGGACCTGAAATGAAGGCCCTGGCGTTGATATTGGTCCTCGTCCTGCCGGCCATAGCGCAGATGGAAGGCAATCCCCCGGAATGGTGCCGTGAGGGCTTTTTCACCCGCGATTCTCAGGATCTCAGGGTCGCGATAGTGAAGGGCAACGCGACGAAGCGATCACATATCTATTCGGGCGAGGCCGATCCATGGGTTGGGAACACCAAGCCGAGGACATGGGTTGTCGGCGGCGACGAATTGATAGTAAATCGATCATATCGAGGCTATTCCTGCGCCTGGTTCATCTCTCGGGCCGGGAAAACGACAGTAGGGTGGGTCGTAACGTCTGACCTGTCCTTTCGTGAGACGGTTCGCGATGCATCTGAGTCCGACTGGCTCGGAAGGTGGACATACGGCGAAAACGAGATCGAGTTCACCTCCAACAAGCTCGCCGGGTATCTGAACGTCACAGGGACCGCCATTTGGAAGGGCCTCGGCGACAATGTGCACGTCGGCGAACTTGACGGGCGATACGAGCCGAAGAATGGCGTGATCACCTATTCCGACGGTGACGACGAATTTGACTGCAGGGCCCGGCTTCAGTTGCTTGGCCGCTATCTCATCGTCGCCGACAACCTCAAATGCGGTGGCGTCAACGTCAGCTTTAACGGCGTGTACACTCGCCGAAAGCCCTCTAAATGAGTTCCTTATAGATCGCTGCATCCACATTCCCGCCGCTCACGATGACGCACACTTTCTTGTTCTGGAATCTTGTCGGGCGTTCCAGAATTGCTCCAAGCGACAACGCCCCGGTCGGCTCGGATTTGAGGTTTGCCAGGCCGAAGTAGAGCCGCATCGCGTCGCCGATCTTCTCGTCCGACACCTCGACAAAGTCCTTAACTCCGTCTCGGATGATCGGCCAATTGAGCTTACCGAGCGATACGGTTCGTGCGCCGTCAGCGATCGTCATTGGCTCCGATTCGTTTGCGATCAGCACGCCGGCCTTGAATGAACGTGCGGCGTCGTTGCCGAGAAGCGGTTCGGCGCCTATGACCTCGGCGGCCGTACCGTTGCGGCAGAATGACGTGATCACGCCCGAGATCAACCCGCCGCCGCCGACCGGAACGACAACGGCGTCAAACCCGCTGTCCGCGAGTTCATCGCCGAGCGTCGAATTGCCGTCGATCACGAGCTGATCGTCGTACGGCGATGCGATGTATGCGTCGGGCATCTCGTCAGCGAGCTGCTCGACACGTTCGGCCCTGCCGACCTTTGCAACGTCGATCAGATCGACGGACGCTCCAAAAGATCGAACGGCGTCGATCTTGACCCTGGCGGATGTTTCCGGCATCACGACCGTGCATCGTTTAGCGGTGAGCTTACAGGCGTAGGCGATGGCCTGGCCAAAATTGCCCGATGACGCGGTCAGGATCGAGTCGTTCGGCACATTCAGCGCGACATTGTATGCCGCCCGAAACTTAAAGCTTCCCGTGTGCTGAAACGTCTCGGAAGCGATAGTGATATCCAGCCCGAGGTTATCAATGAGCTTTGACGATCGGATCATCGTCGTCGGGCGAACGATATCAATTAGATGCGACATTTGATAAGCATCGGACACTGCGGCTAAACTCGTCAAGCACACATATATACGTACATTACCGGTCGGATCCGTGAACGCCCCGGGGCCGACGAACCCATTCGGGCGTATAATCGAACTTCTATGCAAAAATCTCAATTCGGTATGGTCGGCCTCGGGACGATGGGCCGCAATTTTCTCCTCAATGTGGCTGGCCACGGGTTCAGCTGCATTGGTTACGACCTCGACGCTGCCAAGCGCGCATCGCTCGTCGAAGAGGGCGAGGCCTTCGCCGTTTCTGCGGCCAACGATCTTCCGTCGTTCGTGGCCGGGCTCGAGGCACCGCGCAGGGTGATGCTTCTTGTACCGGCGGGGCCGATCGTCGATTCGGTCATCAATGATCTCGTTCCTCATCTCGATGCCGGTGATCTGATCATCGACGGCGGCAACTCCCATTTCTCCGATACCGAACGCCGAGAAGCTCTTTTGCGGGAAAAGAGCATCGATTTTCTCGGCGTGGGCGTGAGCGGCGGGGAAGAGGGAGCCCGCCACGGTGCCAGCATCATGATCGGTGGCCGTCCCGACGTTTACGGCCATGTCCGTCCGATGCTCGAGGCCGCGTCGGCGAAGGTCAACGGCGAACCGTGTGCCGCACATGTCGGCAATGGCTCCGCCGGGCATTTCGTCAAGATGGTGCATAACGGCATCGAGTACGGGATGATGCAGCTCATCGCCGAGGCGTACGACCTGCTTCACAGCGGCTTTCAGATCAGCGATCGAAAGGCGGCCGAGCTTTTCGAACGCTGGAACTGCGGCGACCTCAATTCCTTCCTGATCGAGATCACGGCGACGGTGCTGAAGAAACGGGCCGAGGATGGCACGTCGCTGGTCGAAAAGATCCTCGACACCGCCGGCCAGAAGGGAACTGGCAAGTGGACGTCAGAGGCCGCGCTGGAATTCGGCGTGCCGATCCCGACCATCGATGCCGCCGTCTCGATGCGGCAGATCTCGGCGCTGAAAGAAGAGCGTGTACACGCATCGGAGATACTCGGCGTCGCTCAGGACGTTCAGATCGATGAGACGCTCGGACCGGACACTGTCCATTTTGTCGAGGCGGGACTTCATCTTGCGTTCCTGATAACGTACGCCCAAGGCCT
>JAJNPX010000216.1 GCA_021155145.1 Acidisarcina sp.
AGCACGTTTAAGCACGATTGGGCGAAGGCGAACGGCAAACTCCAGGGCGCCACGTTGCCAAAATTTCTACGGTTCTTTTACTATTTCGGCTTCCTGTTGCTGTTCATCTTTTTCTTTGACCGAGCGATGATCGAGAGCGGACAGGGTATCTTTACCGGTGGCTCCAACAATCTGGGAGATCTGCCGTTTCACCTCGGGGCGATATTCAGCTTTGCCGAGGGGGCAAATTTTCCGCCGCAGAACCCGAACTTCGCGGGTTCGCGGTTCTCTTATCCATTCATAGCGGATCTGATCACGGCTGCGTTCCTGAAGTTTGACGTAAGCGTCCGCGATGCGATGTTCGTCCAAAACGTATCTTGGGCCTTCTCTTTGCTCGTTATTCTCGAACGCTTTGTCCGGCGACTGGTCCGCAGTGATCTCGCGGCAAAAGTTGCGCCGGCATTACTGTTCTTCAGCGGCGGGCTGGGCTTTGCGCTATTTGCGAGCGATTATTTGGGGCAGACAAAGGGCCTTTTCGAGTTTTTGTACGCTCTGCCGAGAGACTATTCGATCGGTGAGGATCTTCGATGGGGAAATTCACTGATCACATTGTTTCTCACACAGCGAAGCCTGCTGCTCGGAATGCCGATCGCGATCGTGATCCTGAATTTTCTTTGGCGCGAGTTTTCCGGCGAAGGCGTTGAAAGGGAGATCGATGGTATCAGGCGTTATTCCGTACCTGTTCTGTTCGGGTTGATCGCGGGGCTGCTCCCGCTTGTACACCTGCACAGTCTTGCGGCACTGTTCATCGTTGCGGCATGTTTGCTCGTTATGAGGCTGCAGATCTGGGATCGGCTTTTCGCGTTCGCCGCAGGGGTATGCCTGACGGCGATACCCGAGTTGATGTGGTCGATAATGGGGACAGCGAACCGGCCGAGCGAATTTTTCGCATGGCATTTCGGGTTCGACGCGCGGGATACGAACATTCTGTGGTTTTGGATAAAGAATACCGGATTGGTCATTCCGCTCCTGATCGCGGGGATCGTCGCCGCGGTTTCGGGACGCCTGGATATTCCGCCCAGACGCGGCAAGGGAGACGGCCTGGACGAGAGAGCCGACCGAGATCAAGAGCATTCGCGAGGCCGAGCCCTCGCACTATTCTACGTGCCGTTCGCTTTGATCTTTTTTATCGGAAATGTCGTTAAGCTCGCACCCTGGGAGTGGGACAATATAAAGGTTTTGATCTATTGGTTCC
Source organism: Acidisarcina sp. (assembly GCA_021155145.1). Taxonomy (GTDB): domain Bacteria; phylum Acidobacteriota; class Blastocatellia; order Pyrinomonadales; family Pyrinomonadaceae; genus OLB17. The sequence continues at coordinate 1,235 of JAJNPX010000216.1, forward strand.
TGGGGTCGATCCCATTCATCGTAATTTCTTTGATGTGGATGTGGCGCACTTCCAAAGCATGGAGGGTCGCTGCCGCGATCGCTTTCATTCTGCTTATTGTCTCTGGGGCGATCGACGTTTGGCGAACCGTCTCGGGGCAGATCAATTACCGGGTCTTCGATGCGGACGCGGTCATAGTCGCACGCCGCATCAGGGCGTCTACAGAGCCCGACTCTCTATTCTTGAATGCCCCGACCTACAACACCGCCGTCGTACTGACCGGGCGTCGATCCGTTATGCGCTACCCGGGCCACTTGTCATCTCACGGCATAGACTACCGGGAACGTGAAGACGACGTCAAAAAGATGTATCGAGGCGGACCGGAAGCGGTCGACCTCTTCAAAAGATACGGTGTAAAATATGTTCTCATTTCACCCGAAGTGAAGATGACCATGGGCCCGAACGAAGCATTTTTTGCCCGATATCCGGTGATCGCGGAATCGGGACAGTATCGCGTACATCGAATTGTCCCCTGAGGATCATCGCGATCCTTATCTATGGAAAACGAGAATCGCTACAGTGAAACGTCATCTGCCGATCGTCCGGCCTCGGAGGGTCAGGTTGATCTGGTCTGGTTTGCAAACTGTGCTGCGATCACGGCCCTCGCTATATTCCTTCGATTTTATTGGCTTGGCCTAAAGCCTTTCCATCACGACGAAGGGGTGAACGGATGGTTTCTCACCAATCTTTTTCGGGAGGGTGTTTACAAATACGACCCGGCAAATTATCACGGCCCGACGCTTTATTACATATCGCTCGCATTTGTCGAAGCCTTCGGCCTCGACACTTTACCTGTCAGATGGAGTGTTGCGATCTGGGGCGTGATGATCGTTGTCCTTGCGTTTTATCTGCGCCGGTATATCGGCCGGGTAGGGGCACTTGCGGCCGCCTTCTTTCTTGCTATATCGCCCGGCCTGGTGTTTATATCGCGTTATTTTATCCACGAGATCTTCTTTGTATTTCTCAGCCTCGGCCTGGTTCTGTCAATGGTCCTGTTCACGGAACGGCGCCGGGCCGGGCCGGGCGCCGTCGCCTGGCTGGCACTTGTGCTCTTCGTGTGTTTTCTCCCGCCGGTCATACGGATCCCGGCGCTGCTTGCGGCCGACGGATCGGCAGCGATCTGGGGGTTAAGGATAGCCCTTGCGGGCCTCGAAGCCGCCTTGATCTATTTTGTTATCAGATCGCTTCTCGATTGGAACGAAGGCCGGCCGATCTACTTCCTTCTGGCCGCTGCCTGCGTCGCACTTATGTTCGCGACCAAGGAAACAGCGTTCATCACACTTGGGACGATGGGGATCGCCTGCTTATGTATTTGGGCACGCGAGCAGATACGACACTTGGCCTCTCGAGATTCGGTACCCACGAAAATGATCGGCGCGGCGGCCGCAACATCTATAGCCGCCGCATTGGTTCTGGCGTACAAGCTGAATGACGCAGGTACGGACTTTGGAAGGGGTGTTTTCGATCTAACCGGAATCGGAAGCGCCGAAGGCTTTACCAGCCTCTTTTACTTGTTAGTGGCAGCGACGCCGCCGCTGATCGTCTATTTGCTTTATATCAGCGATCGGGGCGTGGATCCGGTTACCTCTGAACGAACTGGATCGTCCGAGCCGACATTCAACGGGTTCTGTGAGGGCATCGGCGCCGGAGCTGATCGCTATGTGCTGGTAATTGCTGCGATCGCGCTGTCGTCATACTTGATAGTCCTCTTTTTTTCCTCGTTCTTTACGTACGCGGACGGAGTCAAAGGATTCTTCGAGGCGTATGCGATATGGGCAAAAACAGGCAGCAAGGACCACACTCAAAATGGCATCTGGGCCTATGTTGATTGGGGAATGAGGTCGGACGGGCCGATCATGATACTCGGGTTTGCCGGTGCGTTGATCGCTCTCGTCCGCGGCCGCGATCGATTTGCGATGTTTGTCGGCCTCTGGGCCGTCGGCTTGTTCGTCGCGTACACGATCATTCCGTACAAGACGCCGTGGCTGGCTCTCAGCTTTCTTGTTCCGATGTGTATCGCGGGTGGATATGCCGTCAATGAATTCATCGTATCTGCGAAAACCTCTGTCCGCTTTGCCGGTATTTTGGTTGTCGCCGTATCCGCCGTGATCCTGTCGTATCTTACGTACGACCTTAACTTCGTTCGCTATGACGACGAAGACGCCCCTATGGTATATGCCCACACCTCGCGCGAGTTCATCGATATGGTCCGCGACATCGAGAACTTTGCCGAGCTGAGCGGCAAGGGCAGGGACGCGTCGATCGATATAGTCTCTCCGGACTATTGGCCCCTAGTCTGGTATCTCAAGGACTACCCGAAGGCCATCTTTCATGGCCGCATTGCCGACTCGGCCGCCGAAATGATCGTTGCAAAGAAAGGTGAACAGGACAGCGAGGTCATCAGGAAATACTCTGCAAACTACGACTACTACGCG
>JAJNPX010000244.1 GCA_021155145.1 Acidisarcina sp.
AAGATCTCTCCGTCGGCCACCTCTATAGAAACATCGCGAAATGCCCATTGATTTCCTGACCGTTTCGACGCATTTTCCAGTGTGATCGGCATTATTATTGGTAAAACGGGAACATTGGGTGAGAATTTGCGTGCAAAGAAAAGTATGCTGTTGTCATCGATTTTAGGCAAGTATAGACTTAATACAAGATGGCAAAGAAGCAGCGGAGCATCAAAAGGACAGTAGCCCATGCGGTCGGCTGGCAGGCGGCGAAACGGGTCGCCAAGATGGTCCCGTTCGGCGGCACGGCGGTCGCAATTGTTTTGGTCGGATCGGACATCAAGAACAAGGGACTGTTGAAAGGTGTGGTAAATTCCGGCCTCGATGCGATCCCGGTCGTCGGATTGGTCAAGAACGGGATCGAGATCGTCAGGGGAAAGGATTTTATCGCCGACAAAGAGGTTAGTAAAAATGGATCAAAAGCTGCCTAGAATAGCCATCGGATCGTTTGCCGCAGTACTGTTCGCGGTCGCTTTCGCGACGACCGATGTCAGCTCGCAGACCGACCGGCGGCGTCCGAAACCTAAGGCGACCCCACGTTCGACACCCGTTACGACCGAGCCCGCGGTGATCAGCCGGGCTGACGATTATCCGACCGTTGTCATCGAACCGCCTTCGGATGGGAGTTCGAATTCCGGTACGGCGGGCGAGACCGCGGCTTCCGCTGAAACGATCGAGGATCTCCGCGAGCGCCTGCTCCGGCTCGAATCCAGGAAGAACGACCCGGACGAAAAACAGAGGCGCCTGGCGCTGAACCTGGACATCCTGACAAAGGCGGAGCAGCGGTCAGACGGACTTCGGAAACAGCTTTTCGAAATGATCGAAAAGGAGAACACGATCCGGGGGAGAATGGACCAGATCGACAACGATCTGCGGCCGGAGGCAATAGAACGCCAACTCTCGTCCGTTGGATCGCTGCGGCCCGAGGAACTGCGTGCCCAGCGACGCAGATCGCTCGAGCTCGAAAAACAAAATCTCCAGACCTTGCTCACCGAGGTCCAGAAGAACCGCTCCAATCTTGAACTGAATCTGGCACGGGCCGAGTCGCTCGTCGAGCGGCTGCGCGTTCGCGTGGAAAAAGAGATCGATTCCGCTCTCGAGGATGAACCCGTCCCCGAGCCTTCCGGCAAACCCTGATCGACCAGGATATTTTTTCTGCAAGTAGTGCCGTGATCCATCGTTCCTTTAAGTGAGCCTTTCGCAAGAACTGTCTTGACTTACATTAAGGAAACACAATGAGATCTCGTAATTTACTTGTCATTTTCGCGTCTCTAGCCGCTTTTTTCGGGTACGTACCGGCCGCAAGGGCACAGGGGATCATCGTGCCGATCGTCTGCGATATCCGCCCGTGCCGTCCGCCGCGTCCGCCGATCCCAAGGCCGATCCCGCTGCCGAACGTACTTCCCGTAAGATCGATAAAGATCGACACAAAGATCGAGGGACAGGTCGCAACGACGCATGTCGAGCAAGTCTTTCGGAACGACACCCCGCATACGCTCGAGGGAACCTACTTTTTCCCGATCCCGGAGACGGCGTCGGTCATAGAATTCTCGATCTGGGAAAACGGGAAAAAGCTCGTCGGCGAAGTGAGAACTCGCGAAGAGGCGCGTCGGATCTACGACGAGATCGTTCGGCGACAGCGCGATCCTGGCCTGCTTGAATATGCGGGCAAGGACCTTTTTCAGGCATCGATCTTTCCCATCCCCGGCAATTCGGACAAGAAACTCGAACTCAAATATTCCCAGATCCTGAAAGCAGAATCCGGCACGGTCGCGTACAAATATCCGCTCGGGACCGGGCGCAATCTCTGGCGAAACACGGGTGTTGCCGAGAGGACGATCTCGGGGATGCCGAAGCAAACATTCGGCACCGTGTCGGGACGCATCGAGATCGTCGGCCGGCAGGCACTGCGAAATATCTATTCGCCGTCGCACAAGGTCGAGGTCGCGAACAAGGGCGAGCGAACGGCGGTCGTTTCGTTCGAGACCTCGGACAACGACGCCGATCTTCAACTGTTCTACGGACTCTCGAATGAGGACTTCGGCCTCTCGCTGTTGACTCACCGAGAGCCCGGGAAGGACGGCTACTTCCTGTTGATGCTGTCGCCCCGCGACGACGTCTCGGAGAGGGAACTCGTCAACAAGGACATCGTCTTCGTGCTCGATACGAGCGGTTCCATGGCCGACGAAGGGAAGATGGAAAAGGCAAAGAATGCGCTTCTTTTCGGGATACGGACCCTGCGTGACGGCGACCGATTCAACATCGTAAGTTTTGCCGGCGAAGAGCGGCTGATGGAAAAAGGCCTTGTCGCGGCGGATGCGTCAGGGAAACGGCGGGGAGAGGAGTTCGTAAAGAAACTCACGCCAACCGGCGGCACGAATATCAACGACTCGCTCGTTGCGTCACTCAAGCAGTTCGACAAGAGCGACCGGCCAAAGATGCTTGTCTTCATGACCGACGGCAATCCGACCGTGGGCGTCACGGATGCCGAGAAGATAATAGCGAACCTGAAAGCTGCAAAGAATAAAGACGTCGATGTACGGATGTTTCCCTTCGGTTTCGGTTATGACGTGAATACCGCATTGCTCGACCGCATCGGCACGGAAAACTCGGGCATCTCGGATTATGTCCAGCCGAAGGAAGATCTCGAGGTGAAGGTCTCAAATTTCTTTTCTCGGGTCAGCTCACCGGTCCTCTCGGACATTGAATTGGATCTCGGCGACCTTCAGCCGGAACTCGTATATCCGCGCAAGATAACCGACCTATTCAAGGGAATGCAGATCGCGATGATCGGCCGTTACAAGAACTCAGCAGACCTGAAGAACATCGCTATACTTCTTCGCGGCAAGACGGGAAGGGAAGCTCGAAGCTTTAGCTTTGACGGGCTCGATTTTCCCGAACGAAACGACAATAATGATTTCCTGCCGCGGCTGTGGGCGAGCCGCAGGGTAGGCTGGCTGATCGAGGAGATCCGCAGGAACGGCGAGACAAAGGAACTTCGCGACGAGGTCACAGACCTCGGGACCCGTTACGGCATCGTGACGCCATATACCTCGTACCTGGCCACGGACGGAAGCGTAGCAAACGCCCCGAGGGATTCGCAGCGGCAGCTGAACATCGCCCGCTCGGCCCCGGCCAAGGCCGCCGCGGTGAGCGGGGCCGATGCGGTTACGATGAGCGTCCAGCAAAACGCGATGAAGGAGAATTTCTCGATCGCAGAGGATAAGAAGAAGGATGCGCGTGAGCGAATACTCGTCGACAACTCGGCCTCGAATCAATTCGTTGCCGGCAAGAACTTTTTTAACCAGGGTAATGGCTGGGTCGATGCCGACCTTTCGGCCGGATCACGGCTTCCGGAAACAAGGGTCCAGTTCGCAAGCGATGCGTACTTCGATCTGATCGCGAGAGAGCCGGAACTCGGCAAGTTCTTTGCCCTTGGTGAAGAGGTCGCCGTCGTATGGAAGGGCCGCATCTACCGCGTCACGAAATAGCAAAACAGGCGGCAACTTACGTCTAAAAGGTGATTTCTAATTACAATCAGGTTATCCTGATCGTAATACATCACCTTTTTTCTTTATTCCAAGGAGTTGAATTGTGTTTCGCTTGCCTCACGTACTAGGGTTTATCATTATTTTCGCTTTTTGCGCCGCAGCCCAGTCGGGCTGGTCGAAAATGCCGGAAGGCGGCCCTGTTGACCTTGTCGCCGTTTACTTTACGTCGGACAAGGAGGGCTGGGTCGCGGGCGATAACGGCTATCTGGCCAAGACCTCGGACGGCGGCCGCACGTGGGAAAAATACCCTCTCAACACCACGGAGGATATCAACGAGATCTACTTTCGGAACGATAAGGACGGCTACCTGGTCGCAGGCCGCAAGATGTTCATCACCAAGGACGCCGGCCGAAGCTGGAATGAGACGAACATCTTCAGACAGGGTATGTTTCGTCCCTTGATCCCGGAGTTCCTTAGCATCAGATTTGCCGACCGCAAGCGGGGGATCGTAGTGGGATCGCTGCTGCGCCAGACGAAGAACGACCTGATCGTGGTCGATTCGCTGGTGATGCGGACCGACGATGGCGGAGATACGTGGAACCGTATCATTATGCCGACCAAGACCGAGCTCTTTCACCTTGACTACAACGGCAGCTCGCACGCCTGGATCGTCGGCGATAACGGTGTGATACTGGCAACTACCGACAGCGGCCGAACCTGGGTAAAGCAGAACTCGAATACTACCAACGCCCTTTATAACGTGGATTTTCGAGATGACAACGAAGGCTATGCCGTCGGGGGGAAGGGCACTATCCTGCGGACCGAGAACGGCGGCTTGACATGGACCCGCGTGATCACCACATTTCCCGAAACCCTGATGCGTGTCGATTTTGCCGACGACAAGAACGGCTGGATCGTCGGCCATAAAGGCTCCATATTACGATCATCTGATAAAGGCAGGACCTGGGTAAAACAGGAGAGCCGCACCACCGGCCATCTCTACGGACTATTTATGGCGAAGCGGTACGGTTGGGCCGTCGGCGCCAAAGGTGTCATCGTCGGCTACGAGCGCTGAGAAGCCAGCCTTTCGCCGAAAAGTTCGCACTTCGATTTAACATATCGAAAAAGGTGTGCTACCTTACATCAACATTTCTTTCGGTAAACCGAATTCACATCAAGGCTGGTTATACAAATCTAAAATCCTCGGAGGTGTAGCGATGTTGATCAAAGGACTTTTCTTGGCGTTGTCCGTTTTATCCACACTATCCCTGTTTGCCGTCCCCGTCGACGCTCAGGGAACCACGTCACGCGTCACGGGAAATGTGACCGATAATGCGAGAGCGGCGGTGCCGGGAGCTACCGTCACATTGCTTAACCCCAGTACTAATTCGAGCATCACTACGACAACCAATAGCAATGGTGGTTTCGTATTCGATCTTGTTCAACCGGGAAGCTACACGGTCACCGTTGAGAAAGAAGGTTTCAAAAGAGTGGTTTCGACCGATAACGTCGCATTGGTTAACCAGCCGGCTACGGTGAATTTCGTGCTTGAGGTTGGTGAGGTTTCTGCCACGGTGAATATCGAGGGTTCTTCCGAAGCGGTTCAAACCAGTACTTCTGGAAATATCGGTACTACGATAGACCAAAGGGCAGTCGAAAGTCTGCCGATCGTAGGGCTTCGCGGACGCAATCCACTCGATCTCGTGGACTTCCAGCCCGGAGTAACGGTGGGAGCCAATACCGGTGGTGGGGTTCACGTTAACGGGTCCCGGGACCGCTCGTTCAATTATACTTTGGATGGCGTCGACAT
>JAJNPX010000259.1 GCA_021155145.1 Acidisarcina sp.
TGGCTGAGGCCGGTCATGCGGTCAAGGCCACCTATCGCGATCACGCCGCAATACCCGAGGAGTGGAGCGCCTACGGGGCGATCGAGCCGATAGAACTGGAATTGACCAAGGCGGTCGGCGTCGATCTTTCGGCGGAAGTTATCGTGTGGCTGGCGCACATCGACGCGGGCAGAACGAACATCCGGGAGCCTGCCTTGAACGTCGCGGCACTCGTGCGCGTACTTGAAAACTTGCCGCGTTCGTCTGTGAAAAAGGTGGTGCTCGTCTCGTCAGGGGGCTCGGTCTATGGGCCGGCATCCAAACTCCCGATACCCGAAGACCATCAGCGGATGCCGATCTCGAGTTACGGGCTGGCGAAACGCGAGATGGAAGACACCGTGACCGCGTTCGGCCGTGAGAACGGTGTCGCTACCGCGATCCTCCGGCCCGGCAATATCTACGGGTTCGAGCGGCCCGGACGGCGAACGAAGGGCGTGGTCGGCGCCTTTCTGAATGCTCTTGCCGTTGGCGGGCAGTTCACGCTGGTCCACGGCGGCCGGACCGTTCGCGATATGATCCACGCCGATGACGTTTGCGAAACTATCGGGCTTGCCATCGAAAGAGGAGACGATGAGATCGTGTGGAACGTCGGCACGTCCGTGGGTACCCGCATCCGCGAAGTGCTCGAGGTTGTGGCCGGAACGGCGGGTCTCCGGATGCCGGAGATGGCCGAGATCGATAACTACGACACTGACGTGCTGGAAAATATCCTGTCCACGGAAAGGATCCGTGCCGCCACGGGCTGGACGGCGAAGATCGGCCTCGAAGCCGGGATCAAAAGGACGCTACTGCATTGGCCGCTGCTTTCGGCCGTGCAGAGAGGTTAGGCCCCGCGGTATCTGAGCCTTGCGACCAGCCATCCGCGAGCATGTGACGAAGCCATTACGGCGGCGACGAGAATGATCAGATAGGCCGCCGCAAGCTCGAGACTCAGGATCAGGTAAGACTGACTCTCGATGAAAGCGACGCGGCAAAAGGCCCCCGCCGCAGCCACCGCCAGCAACGGTTTCAGGACATCATTCAAGTACCAATCCCATTTCTCGGCTTTGAGCAGGCGACGATGCATCACGGGAACGGTGACGGCGAGGAAGACGAGATTATAGAGTATCCAGACGATCGCGGTCCCGACGCCGCCGAATCGGGCGGCGAGCAATATAGCAAGCGGTATAAAAAGCAAAGCCGATGCTATCAGCGAAGCGACCTGAAGTTTGGTCCACCCGTTGGCGAGCTGTAAACCATAAGGGAGAAAGAGGATGCCGTAGAGAGCGCTTCCCGCCATCAGCAGGGTCACAAGTTGATAGGTATTCCGTGCCGTCGCCGCATCTCTCTGCCAGACGAGCATTATCTCCCATGAGAAGAAGGCAAAGGACGCGCAGACCGGCAGCACGATGACGGCCATCACCTGTGAGCCTTGATGGTAGACACGCGCCAATTGGGCCTCGTCGGAATTTTCGGCGAGCTGTGAAAGCTTTGGAAAGTAAGCCTGATAGACCGGCTGGATCAGCCTCTGTACGCTTGCCGAGAGAAAGGCTGCGATCGAGTAGAACCCGAAATTTTCGAGAGAGAGAATACGGATCAGAATGATCTTGTCCACCTGTGTGACGATGGTCGAAATCACTAGGATCGTCCCGATACCAGCGCTAAAGCGCCACAGGCTGCGGACTATATCCGCACGAAATTGCCCTGCGTCGCCCGGCGGCAGAGCAAGCCTCAATGCACCGGCGAGGGTGGCCGCGTGAAGCCCCGCACAAACGGCCTGCCAGATAAAGAAAGCCTGCGGTGTCGCGGAGACGAACGCAAGAATGGCGACAGCACCCAGGCTCCGAAGCAAAAGAAATACGACGAATACGGCGCTGACCAGAGCCTGCCGCTGCAGCCCGAAAAGCCCGCCCGAATACAGGGCTATCGGGAACTGGAGCGCAAGGGCGATGCTCATGATCACGAAGCAGTCCCTGATAGTTGCCGCGGAAAGCTCGGCCGGATTTGCCATTCCGGTGAGGAACGGAGCACTCGCGGCCCCGGAAATTGCTATGAGCAGCCCGATCCCCCAATAGATGATCTCCGTGGTCCGAACGAGGTCCCGCATCTCACCCGCCCGGTCGGGTGAGTTGGACCGCACGGCCAGCTCGCGATTCAGCGTAACGCTAAGGCCGAGGTCGAGCACGGTGAGGATCGTCTGAAGCGCAGCAAAGAGCCCCACAAGGCCGTAGGCCTCGACGCCGATATACGGCAGATAGAGCGGAATGGCGACGATGTAGGCGACCGCGACAATGGCATTAGCCGCGATGTTGACGAAGATGTTGGTCCGTGTGGTGAACTCCCTGGAAAGTAGTTTCAAAAGGCGATGATCGGCCATTTATTGATCCGGCGGAGCAGCCAGCAACTATACCTTGCGGCCAAGGGAAAAGACCTTTATGAGCGCGACCCCGGCAATGAAGCCGCCTATATGTGCTGCGTAGGCGACGCCGCCCTGGCCCGCAGGAGTGAGGAAACCGAGCAGGATCTGGTACCCGATCCACAACCCGAGTGCGACGAAGGCCGGGACCGTCGTCAGAAAATTGAAGATGATGGCCCGCACCCGACGCTGCGGGAACAGGATAAGATAGCCGCCAAGAACCCCGGAGATGGCGCCGGAAGCGCCGAGCATCGGGACCGCGGAGTTCGGTTCCATCACCACCTGGGCCAGCGCGGCGGCGATACCGCAAACGAGATAGAAGACCGCGAATCT
>JAJNPX010000268.1 GCA_021155145.1 Acidisarcina sp.
GATGCCTTTCGCCACCTCTTCATACGTTTTCAGCGTAAGCCATTTCTCTTCGGTAGGCAGCAGACGCTGATCAAGCATCAGAACGCCCTCATCGGACCATTTAACCGGAATTATGTTTAGATTCATGATAGTCGAATGCGGAGACGCTATGACCGCCCATTAAGGTATGAACCTGTTCCCGCAAAGTACAAATCTTACGGAAAATCATTCGTCTCCTCAAATTAGCCGGAACTTTTTGGGTCGCCTGGCGCGTTTATTGGTAAAGTTCAAGCTCGCCACTCCGATGATGTGGCGTCGAAAATGCTATGCGACTCGAGCACACACTTGATGAGATACACGGCGCGATAACTCATCGCTGGTATCTGCAGTTATTTACCGTAACTACCCGCGTCTTGCTTGCGATCGGCTTTATACCGCCGAGCATACCAAAGATCCTGCACAGGCCATTTACGGTACTTCCCGACTCAAATCCGGTCGGGCATTATTTCAACGCCCTGTATCAGACCGGATTCTATTACGAGTTCATCGGATGGGGACAAATAATTGCCGCCTTATTGCTGCTCTTTCCCAGAACTGCGCATCTCGGAGCATTGATGTTCCTTCCCATTATATTGAACATCGCCGTCCTTACTACTTCGGTCGGGTTCAAGGGCACCTGGGTCGTGACGATATTCATGTCCCTCGCAGCCATCTGGCTGGTCGCGTGGGACTACGACCGCCTGAAACCGGTCCTCTTTCAGGCCAGAAAACAGGAGTCGCTAAGGCTTCCCATGCAATTCGTGACCGTGCCTTTGTTATTCGCCTTCGGCGGAGCCTTAGTGGGTGGGACCTTTAAGCTTTTGGGCCTCGGAAACTTTCCAAATTATCTGATCATTACGGGCGCTCTCGTCGGCATGGGAGCAGTTTTCGGGCTGATCGTCGCCGTACATCTGCGCTTTATGAGGGTCGGCCCGCTTGTGTACTCCCGTTCTAGCGACACGCTCTCCTAGCGGCACAGTCACGTTGAACGACCCGGTCGGGTTTGCCTGTACGATTCGCTTGCTTTAAACTCTAGGCGTACTTTGCTCACTTACACAACAAAGTATCCAGATTCAACCTAAGTAATGCAGCAAGCCGTTTCTACGAGCATGGATCTCACTTTTCATACTTTTAAGCCGTTAGGAATAAGCCTTCCGGAGCCCCTTAAGGACCTTGAAAGGGTCGCGAACAATTTCTATTGGACATGGCAGCCGGATGGGGTCGAATTGTTTCGCTCCATAGACCCGGATCTATGGGATGAGGTGGAGCAGAATCCCCAACGCCTCCTTGCAGACGCAAGCCAGCTAAGGCTCTGGCAGAAAGCCAACGACGCAGAATACCTCAAGCGGCTTGGGGAATTTACAGCAAAATTCGACGCCTATACTGCCGCCAGGCCGATCGTTACGGGCGGAGCGGTTTCTGAAGAGAATCCGGCGGCATATTTCTGTGCGGAGTACGGCATCCATAATTCCCTTCCGATCTATTCGGGCGGACTCGGCATTCTGGCAGGCGACCATCTCAAGTCTGCAAGTGACCTCAATTTGCCTCTTGTCGCGGTCGGCCTGCTTTATCGCTATGGATACTTCCGCCAAAAGATCGCTCACGACGGCTGGCAGGAAGAGAATTATACGAATATCTTCAATTCGGGACTCGCGATCGAACAAGTTCAAAACGGATCGAGCGACGCCGTAAAGGTCGTCGTCCGTATTCGAGGGCGCGAGGTCTACGCTCAGGCCTGGCTGGTAAGGGTCGGACGCATCAAGCTCTATCTGCTCGATACCAATATCAACGAGAACAATGAGATCGACCGGATGATCACGGGCCACTTGTATGGTGGAAACACCGAAACTCGGATCGTGCAGGAAAAGGTACTGGGCATCGGCGGAGTTAGGCTGTTGAGAGAGCTGGGGATCAAGCCATCGGTCTTTCATCTCAACGAAGGCCATTCGGCATTTCTCACACTTGAGCTTGCACATGAATATCTCTTAGAGCACCCGAAGACAACTTTTGAAGATGCCCAGCGACACGTTCGGGCTCAATGCGTCTTTACCACCCACACACCTGTCACGGCCGGCAACGACGCATTTTCGACCGATGAACTCCACAGCTGTTTTGACAGCGATTTCATTGCGGGGCTAAAGCTGACCGATCAGGAATTTTTCGGGCTCGGGCGGATCGACCCTGCCGATCAGGACGAGCCTTTCGGGATGACGCCGTTCGCATTGCGGATGTGCCGATCGGCGAACGGAGTGAGCAAGAAACACGGCGAGGTCTCGAGAGGGCTTTGGAAGGATATGTATCCAAGCCTTGACGCCGCCGAGATCCCGATCACATATGTAACAAACGGTGTCCACGCCCCAACATGGATCGCACCCGCCTATCAATCCCTTTTCGCTGAAAAGCTGGGTCCTGATTGGCAGCGGCTCATAAATGACGCCAATGCCTGGCGTACCGCCATCGATCTTATTCCGGACGAGGATTTTTGGCGGGTCCACTCAGGTCTTAAAAATATGCTGGTCGCATTCGTTCGTCAGCGAACGATGGCCAAGGAAACGGGCACGCAGGACACCATCAACGAACATCGCGACACGCGAAAGCTCTGCTCCCCGGAGGTGCTCACTATCGGGTTTGCACGACGGGTCGCGGCGTACAAGCGTTGGAACCTGATGTTGAGCGACCTCGACCGTCTGTTGAAATTGGTCGACGATCCACTACGCCCTGTGCAGTTCATTTTCGCGGGTAAAGCTCATCCGCAGGACCGTACCGCCAAACAGATCCTCCAGCAATTGATGAGCATAAACCACGATTCGAACTGGCAGAACCGCGCGGTCTTTGTCGAGGACTACGATCAGGAAGTTGCTCGCTACCTGGTTCAGGGCGTCGATGTTTGGATGAATCTTCCCCGCCGACCTCTCGAGGCAAGCGGCACGAGCGGTATGAAGGCGGCCATGAACGGCGTGCTAAATTTTTCGGTCCTCGATGGATGGTGGATCGAGGGGTACAATGCAAAGAACGGCTTTGCGATCGGCGATCTTGCCGTGGATGAGGACGCCGAGATGGATGCCGAGGACGCCTCCGCACTATACGACATGCTGGAAAATGTGTTGATCCCGAAATTTTATTCTAGGGGCGACGACGGCATACCCGCCGCGTGGGTCGCAATGATGAAAAACGCGATCGCGACCCTTACACCGCAATTTTCGAGCGATCGGATGGTCGCCGAATACCTGAAGCGCATCTACAACGCCTGATATCGATCAACGCAATGCAGAACCTTGAGTTTAGAACCGGCGTCATCAAACCCGTAGAGGTCTATAAAGAGGCCTGGGAGATGATGAAGGGCGAGTTTTGGATGATCTTCGGCATCACGATCGTCGGGATGCTCGTCGCCGGCATCATCCCCATCGTGATCATGGGGCCGATGATGTGCGGCATCTATATGGCACTGCTGGACAAAGCCGACGGAAGGCCCGCGAGCTTTGAAAAGCTTTTCAAGGGCTTCGACTATTTTCTGCCCGGCTTTATCGTTTCGCTGGTCGTAATGCTGCCGTTGATGATCTTTATCTTCGTTGTTTATATTCCGATGATCGCCCTCAGCATTGCAGGGCCGCGGATGGACCCGGAACAGTTATGGCCGCTGATCATCGGGATGATCATTGTCGAGATTTTCATCGGGATCTTGATGACCATCCTGCATTCTCTGCTCATCTTCGCATTTCCGCTCATCGTGGATCGAAAGCTGAGCGGTATGCAGGCGATCAAGCTGAGCGCCCGGGCGGTGTGGGCAAACAAGGCGGGTATCGGAGGGCTTTTCGGTATCGGGATCATTCTTTGCTTCGCCGGTTACCTTTTGCTTTGTGTGGGAGTTTACCTCGCATTGCCGCTAATAATTATGGCCACGACCGTTGCATACCGTAAGGTCTTTCCGGGTACCGCATCTGCCCATTTCGACCCGCCGCCGCCGGGAGTTTATCAAGGATTATAATGGCGATCATCAACAGGGTGGACTCCTTAGACGAGCTTGACGCCGTATTCGAACGCTCGTATCGAATGCCGTTGGTGCTATTCAAGCACAGCAATTCCTGCGGGATAAGCGCTCATGTACTGGACATCGTCTCCGAAATTGACGGTGAGATAAATATCGTCGTCATCCAGGAGAATCGAGGTCTCTCAAAGGACATTGTTGAGAGGACCGGGTACTCACATCAGTCACCCCAGGCTTTCGTGCTGGTCAACGGCAAGGCCGTATATCACGCAACACACTACGGAATAGACCCGGACAAGATCGGACGTTTAATCAACCCGGTGATCGAGTCGGGACAGGAATGATGGAACCGCTTCAGATAATCGAAGAAAGTGATTCCGAGATCACGATAAACTGGTCCGACGGTTCGACCACGTTGTACCGAGCTCCGGCCCTCCGCCGTGCCTGCCCCTGTGCCGGTTGTATCAACGAATGGTCAGGCGAAAAAGTGCTCGATCCCGCAAACATCGCCGATGATCTGACCATCCGACATATATCCATCGTCGGCCGCTACGCCCTCAACTTTCACTTTTCAGACGGTCACGAAACCGGAATTTTTAGTTTCAAATATCTGAGGGACCAGACCGCCGCATAGCCGTTTCGAATACCGCCATTTGGAGCGTACCGGCGCGGTTTGATGTATCATTGTATAAATGCAGGAAAGAGAGATCTTCGACGAACGGCAAGAGGTCAAAACGGCAAATTATTCGTGCCCGTTTTGCCGCGAACGCAACGACTACGACGTCCGATGGATGAAGCGGACAAAAAAGAAGGTTCCGCCCCGCAATATCAACGAGCACGACCGTGCCCGGTTTCAGAAATCGCGTGATTATATGGTCCGAATGGACGATCAGCTGATGTGCAAGAATATGCGTTGCCGTAAGCGCTTTGAGATACCGTCATCTCAGTCGGTGGTCTTCATCTAGGGTATCGCAATTGTCGAGCGCCGTGTGCTATTCTTCCCGCATCGATTTAGAAAAAGGGAACGGGGGTCGGTCAGGTGTCACCAAACGAATTGGAATTTTACGAGAACGAAGAGCCGGTCAGCGAAGAGATCCGAGAGTTCATCGAAGAGGAGATCTCTCACGCTCCCAAGGCCCCCAGCGAGCTTGAAGAGCGGCTCGAAGAACATCATTCTTCATCCCCGGCAGATTCGGGCGGAGACATTGATGCACAATGGGAAGAGGTCAACACGTCGGGATCCGAAGCCGTATTCGGTCATAATCCGACTCCCGACCAGTCCGACGTCGAGGACAACGCACACGCGATGGGAATAGACTTTGAGGACAACGAGCCTCTCGATTTTATCCGAAAAATGGAAAAGCGCGACCAGGACCGCTATGAATTGAACGAAAGATCGAAGAACGGCGACGAGTCGATCTGAGCCCCATTACCGGTAATAAAAAAAAGACCGCTGTTGGGCGGCCTTTTTTGTTTGACTTGATCACGAGGTCAATAAATATTGAACGTAAAAGAAACCGGTCTTGTCGTCGTGCGGGCCTGGCCGTTGACCTTCTCCGGTTCAAAGCGGATGGCCCGCGCGGCCGCGATCGCCTGCTCGGTCAGACCGTGGGGCAGGCCCTTGATCGTGACGATGCTGCCGATGCCGCCCGACGCTAGGAACGTGACTCTGAGAGTTACCGTGCCCTGAACATTATTGGTCCGCGCCGCGTCGGTATATTGAGCCTTTTGCTTCGAAATGATGCGAAGCGGCGAGGTCACCTTCGCTACCGCCGGAGGCGGGCCGCCATCGCCATCACCTGTACCAGAACCGTTACCGCTCCCGACCCCGCTGCCGTATCCGGAACCGCTCCCGCTGCCGGCGCCTGAACCGCTACCGCTTCCCTGTCCGGTCCCGTCGCCCGAGCCC
>JAJNPX010000285.1 GCA_021155145.1 Acidisarcina sp.
TGTCGATCTCGTTCTCGTCCCTGCATACGATCGAAACCCCATTGCCCCTCAGCGTGATCGCCGACGATGGAATTTCGGGGAGCGATTCGCCGAGGATTACGTTCTCTAAGCCTTTTAGCGTTACCTCATAGCTTTGACGTTCGGCTTCGGCGGCAAGGAGGTCGTCGAGTTTGCCGATCGCGCCGATCTTGCCCTTTCGCAATATCGCCACCTCATCGCACAGCGCCTCGACATCCGAAAGGATGTGGGTGGACATAAAAACGGTCGTCCCTTTCTCGCGAAGATCCGCGATCAGCTCGCGTACCTCGCGGCGGCCGATCGGGTCGAGGCCGCTCATCGGCTCGTCGAGGAAAACGATCTCCGGTTCGTTTATAAGCGACTGTGCCAGGCCCACACGCTGCAGCATCCCCTTCGAGAATTTGCGGAGCTGTTTGTTCCAGTCTTTTTCATCGAGCCCGACCCGAGTCAAAAGCTCTTCGGACCTTGCCCGCGTCCTGGCTGCATCGAGCCCAAATAGCTCTCCAAAATAACCGAGCAGTTCGCGAGGCGTAAGGTAATCGTAAAAATATGGATTCTCCGGGCAATAGCCTATCCTTTCATGCATTCTAAGATCGTCGATGCTTCTGCCCAGTATCCTTGCGCTACCGGACGTAGGATAAAGCAGGCTCATCAAGATCTTGATCGTCGTGGTCTTTCCGGCCCCGTTCCCGCCGAGAAACCCGAAGATCTGTCCTCCGCTGACCGCGAGCGAAATACCGTCGACCGCACGGACCTTTTTCTTTTTGAGGAAGCCGGTCTCATAGTCTTTGACAAGGTTTTCGATCTCAACGACGAAGTTCATACACTTTAATTCAGGGGCTTTGGGATCTTTGAATCTTTGCTTAGGGCCACGGAGCACGAGTTCTGGTCAAACGAATATGGGACGCCGGTGGGATCGACGAGCGATCCTTCCGCATCGACCCGAAAGTCGCGTCCACGGGGGAGTTTTATCTTTGACAGCGATCGGAACACGTCGCTGAGCCGGGCCGGGCAGCGGCCGTTCGAATCGCGGACCTGTCCCAGAAGGCCGTTGACCGCATCCAGTTCGTCCATTGAATCGAGTTCGAAGAGCCGGAGTTGGGCATTCCGCTTGCTCTGTTCGTCCTCGGCCTCGGCAAGCATCTGCATATACATTGCACGGGCGGTCTCGCGGCTGCCGCCCTGGCCGCGCATAAGAGCAGCCATCTCCCGCATGAAGGGCGGAGCCCCGGGCACCCTCGAACCGGCCTCGTACGTCTCGGCAGCCTTCTCAAAATTCTTCTCCCGCCAGTAGATATAACCGAGATACTGGTGCAGCCGCCATTTATCGGGATTGTTCCGGATCCCTTTCTCCGTCAGCTCGATAGCCTTCGAAGCATCGATCGCCGGCAGGACTATCGCACCGTACGAATACGCGGCGTAAAATCTCGGGTCGAGGTCGGTAGCGTTATCCAGATAGGGAAATAAGAGACGGGGCTGAAGCGACGTGAGGTCCTCTATGTTAATATCTTCGTTTTCCCGCGCGACGATCTTTGCGCCGATGTACTGCAGCGACATTATCCAATACCAGTCGGCGAGCAGTCCCTCGGCACCAAGTGCATAACCCCTTAGACGTTTTCCTTCAAGGGCGAGATCCGAGTCCTCAAATCCCTCGGGCAGGCTGATGCGTCCCTTCTCCACGGCTCCGCTGAGCGCAAAAACACCGCCGAGGGCGACGATAACGATCGCCATCCGCAACACCAGGTCTTTACTCTGAGAGGTCATTTCTATTTGAAGTTTCGACGTGCAAAAACGGCCGATGCGATCGTTAGGATCACGACGATGTACGCGATAGCGTACGCAAATGCACCTCCGATCATTACGGGTGTGGCGGTCATCCCGATCGCGGCCTCGGTCCTGAAACTAAAGAGCGAAAGGTTCGGAAGCAAATAATACACGGCCTCCAATACGTATCCCGCGATCGGCGAACCCATCGTCTTGCCGAGGTCGCGAAGCGATGAACTCAGGTGGCCGATGACAAAAACGAGAAAGGTCAAAAGGGCCGAGAGCGACGGCGACGAGAACGAAGAGAAGAGGATCGCGACCCCGGTGACTATCATCAGCTCGAAATAGATCAGCGTCGCAGATGCCCAGACGGGGCCGATAAGCCCGCCGCCTCCGACGTACAACAGGGCAAGCGAGATCCCGACCGCCATGACCGCCGTGTTGACGAAAAGCGTCGCGCACAGCCCGAGATACTTGCCCACAATGAACTCGGTCCGGCGCACGGGTTTTGCAAAGATGGCGTAAACCGTCTTTCTTTCTATCTCTTTTGAAACGAGGCCCACGCCGACGAATATAGCTATGAAGGTCCCGAACAGAAGCACCGCGTTCAGGCCTATATTTACGATGGTCCGGGCCTCCTGGCCGTCCGTCAGTTCACCGAGCAGCACCGCGCAGGCCGTGATCAGCAAGACAAAGATGACCAGGTTGTATAGAACGCGGTCGCGGATAGCCTCTCGAAAGGTATTTTTGCCTATCGAGAAGATCCTTGAGACGAAATTATTCGCAGAACCCATCGGAAATGAAGATCAGAGTTTTGATGCTTCGAACGGCGGACGATCGCCCGCAAGGAGATATTATCACATCGATATCAAGGACTCACTGCTGCGGATCGGCAGACCCCATCTTCTCGTCGAGATATGGATAGACGGCGTTAGAAGGCAGCAATTCCGCGGGCCCGGCAACCGTCGGATCGTTTCGCGAGATCTGGTAGGCTTCCGAGCTGCCCTTCGTGATGATCGCGTACCATCCGTTGGCCTGCCTGACGTCGATCGCGCGAGCCGCTTCTAATTCTGCCCGGGAATCTTCGCTGCGCCCCGCTCTTTCGAGAAGTACGGCGAGCCGTGCCCTGAGATAGAGCGAACGCGGGAAAACCCGGATACCCCGTTTCAAACCTCCCTCGGCCGCGGCCGTGTCGCCGGCGTCAAGGTAGAGGTCCGCCAGCCTTGCGTACGTCACGCTCGCTCCGGTCCCGTTTTGGATGGACGATTCGACGAGCCTCGCCGCCTCGCCGTATCGGCCCTGTGAGGCGGCGCGGGACGAGTAAGCCAATTGTGCACCGCCATTATCAGGAAAGAACGTGAGACTGAGACCGAAATAATTCTGCGCCCGCCCGGCATCCGCCTGGCGTTCGCCCATTGTTGCGAGGATCTGGCTGGCCGCTACGCACCCCGAAAAGGCCGCCATCGTGGCGAGGATGCTAAAGCAAGTCAGCCTCCAGATGCGGTTTGGCTTCAGATCGGGCGGATCTTCATCTCCGCCTTTATCGCCTCGCTTTGAAAGCCCAACGATCACGATCGCCATCATCGCAAAGAAAGCGAGTCCGTTCTGGAAGGCTCTGAA
>JAJNPX010000314.1 GCA_021155145.1 Acidisarcina sp.
GATGCCGACCTTTCTCGTGTGGTCGAACGGCATAAGAAGACCGGAGCGGCATTAACTATCGCGTTGGCTAGGGTAAACGATCCTTCCAACTACGGCCTTGTCGGCTTCGACAGCGACGGTCGGGTGTCTAGCTTTATTGAAAAACCAAGTAGCGGAAAACCGGCCGATCCTTCGCTTAATACGATCAACGCAGGCATTTACGTTCTGGAACCCGACGTTCTTTCGTTGATTCCGCAGAACGAGAACTGCTCATTCGAATACAACGTCTTCCCGGCTGTGCTCGAGAAGAAAATGCCGTTCTTTGCTTACGTGCTCGAAAACGAATACTGGCGGGATATCGGAACACCTCAGACCTATCTGGCAGCTAATTTGGATATTCTTTCCGGCCTCGTAAATTTTGCTCCGATAGGTTCGGACGACAATATCGAAACGTCTCCGACGGCCTTCATCGACAGTTCGACAGTTATCGGTGAAGGCTGCATCGTAAAGCCGAACGCACGGATCTCAAACTCAGTTTTGGGGCCGGGCGTACACGTCGAAGAAAAGGCGGTGATCGAGAATTCGGTGATCTGGCCTCACTGCCGCATCTCGACTTTTTCCGAGATAAGAAACTCGATAGTTGGCCGGGGCTGTCATATCGGACGAAACTCCATCCTCAGAAGCGGGGTTGTCCTGGGCGACAAAGCGGTCGTCCCGGATTACTCGATCATTTGAGACCCATATGCCGGAACTTCCGGAAGTAGAACATGTATCGAACGCACTCGGGTCAGCGATCGCCGGAAGAATCATCGCAAGCGCAGAATTGCTGCGTCAAAAGCTTGCGCCCGATATCTCTGCTGCAGCGTTTGCAAAGAGACTATCCGGTGGCTCTATAAGTTCAGTCCGCCGCCGCGGAAAGCACATCCTGATCGATCTCGACAACGGTTTGACGCTCATCGTGCACCTGCGGATGAGCGGTCGATTCATGCTTCTCACTCCGGATGACCAGGATCCAAGGTTCACACATGCTGTGTTTCACTTTACCGACCATTCTCGGCTTGTATTCCAGGACCAGAGGCACTTCGGCTTAATGAAAATTGCCAAAACCAAAAGGCTCTCAGAGGTTGGAGAGCTGTCAAAACTCGCCCCCGAGCCCTTTTCCGAGGGCTTCACTCATGACTATTTTCGGTCGGCCCTTCGCAGCTCGAATCGGGTTCTCAAGGAACTCTTGCTCGATCAGACAAAGGTCTGCGGAGTGGGTAATATATACGCGTCGGAAGTGCTTTTTCTTTCAGCGATCAGTCCCAAACGACGAGGCCGGAACCTCTCCGGTCCAAGGTCGAAGCTACTCTACGAAAATATCCGGCTTGTTTTGGCCGAGGCGGTGGAGTTGTTGAGTTCAATTGTTCCAGATCCGGTCGTTATCGGAGAAGGCGTTTATGGAAATGGGGCTGATCATGGATGGAGGGTTTATGGCCGCGAAGGCGAGAAATGTCCCCGCTGCTCGGGCGTCATAAAACGCATCAGGCAGGGGGCGCGATCCACTTACTATTGTCCGAAGTGCCAGCGATAGTTTTTCGCGCCCAACTACGCAATCAACGCATAAAGAGGAGGAGAAACCATGAGCAAAAAAGCGATCCGCATATTTCTCGGTTTATTTATCGCCGTAGCCTTTCTTTCCGGCGACGCGATGGCTTGCGCTTGCTGCGCAGAAACGGGAACGTACCATTTGAGGTCAAGTCGTCCAGACGCGTATTATTTGGACGTTGTTCGTGAAATGCGGTTTGCCGCCGCCGCAAATCTCTACGAGACCGAGGCCGGAACCGACCTGATAAAAGGCCTCGGCGCCGTAATTGGCGAGCTCGAAACCGGCGATCATGTAATGCCGATGGACTTCGACCTCAAGAACGCGACGTTTGCGTCCAACCGGTGGAACTTCGTTTTCAGATCTCCCAAAGGCGAGTCTGGCTCGCTAACGCTTCCACTGCCGCCGCGGATGGTCGAGTTCAAAGTAGATATCCATGACGGAAGTGACAAGGGTCTCGGCCCACTGCTCTATAAGGAGTTTCGCTTTCAGGGGACTGTAGCTTCGGCATCGGGATTCATGCGCGCCGGCTTCGTCCGCGGAACACGATATTTCCTTGTATTTCAGGGCCGGGGACGCGGGTGCAACGACGTCTCGGATTTCACGCATTGGCGTTTGGCGATAAGCGGGCCTAAAGCCAACTACGCTTTTTTTGGAGAACTAGAATCGGGAAGGAAACCTGACGCTGAGACGGCGTCGTCCGCCCTTGACACTCCGGCATCAAAGTAACATTATCAAGCCATGCTTCGTGGTGAGTTATAGCGACTTGCGACCACGTTAAATAACCTGCTAAACAGCGATTCAAACGGATATTTAGAGAGTCTCGCTGTTAGGCGAGGCTTTCTTTTTATGGCCGCTCAATGCGGAAGGTCTAGTCTGTGAATCGATGAGAACATTTCGTGACCTCCTAGAGTCTGACGGGATATATGTATTTGACGGTGCGGTCGGTACCCGGCTTTACGATAAAGGCATCTACATCAACCGCAGTTATGATGAGCTTAACCTGACGGCTCCCGACCTTGTCCGGGAAGTGCATGAGGAGTATGTAAAGGCCGGATCGGACATAATCGAGACAAATTCATTTGGCGCAACGCGTCACAAGCTCCAGCCCTACGGCCTTGAAGGAAAGACTCGTGAAATAAATATTGCCGCCGCCAGGATCGCCCGCGAGGCGGCCGGTGAAAACGCCTTGGTCGCCGGCGCCATCGGGCCTCTCGGGATTCGGATCGAACCCTATGGCCCGACTTCTTTTGACGAGGCAAAGGATCTGTTCAAAGAACAAGCCGAAGGCCTTGCCGAGGGTGGTGTAGACCTCTTCATTCTCGAGACGTTTTCAGAGCTCTCGGTGGTCGAGCAGGCCATCCGTGCTGTGAAGGAGGTTTCAGATCTGCCCATCGTGGCCCAAATGACCATCCAGATGGATGGGAACACCACATTTGGAACTAGTCCTGAGTTGTTTACCACTCGTCTCGACGAGTTAGGTGTGGACGTGATCGGCCTGAATTGCGGAATGGGCCCGGCCCACGTTCTGAGTGCGCTTGAGAAGATGCGGGAAATTACGGGTCGCGCCTTGTCCGCTCAACCGAACGCCGGCTTACCTAGGGACGTTCAGGGACGGCAGTTCTACATGGGCTCTCCTGAATACATGGCAACGTTCGCAAAAAGGTTTGTGCAGGCGGGCGCCAAGTTTGTGGGCGGATGCTGCGGCACTACCCCCACCCATATTAAACTTATTGCCGATGCGATCCGGTCGATCAGTCCGCGGCAGGCTTCTGCCGTTCACAAATCAACTTCAATTCGCGTCTTGGATCTCAAACCCGCCGAGGTCGAGGTGGTCTCACCGGAGCTTCGTTCCAACTGGTCGCGAAAGATCGCCCGGGGCGAATTCGTTACTTCGGTCGAAGTTTTGCCGCCTAAGGGTTGTGATGCAGCCAAAACCCTTGAGTCGATCGGCCTTTTGAAAGATGCCGGAGTCGATGCTGTCAACATTCCCGATGGGCCTCGTGCCCAGACCCGAATGTCTGCACAATCGACTGCCGTCCTCGTCGAACGTGAGGTCGGGATCGAGGCGGTTCTTCACTATTGCTGCCGCGACCGTAATCTTCTGGGAATGATGTCCGACCTGCTAGGCGCAGCCGCGCTGGGCCTCCACAACCTCTTGATCATTACAGGTGATCCGCCAAAGATGGGGCCATATCCGGACGCTACCGCCGTTTTCGATATCGATTCCATTGGACTTACGAATATGGCGAACAAGCTGAATCATGGACTCGACATCGGCAATAACCCGATCGGTAAACCGACCGCCTTTTCGATCGGTGTCGGCGTCAATCCCGGTGCGGTAAATATTGACGAAGAGATCCGGCGCTTCGAATGGAAGGTCGAAGCAGGTGCTGAATATGCGATCACCCAGCCTGTTTTCGATACACAGCAACTTCGTGATTTTCTCGACCGTATCGCCCACGTGAAGATCCCCGTCATAGCCGGGATCTGGCCGCTGGTGAGCTTTCGAAACGCCGAGTTCCTGCATAACGAAGTGCCTGGCGTCAACGTAACGCCGGAGATACTTGAACGAATGAGGATCGCCACTGAAAAAGG
>JAJNPX010000344.1 GCA_021155145.1 Acidisarcina sp.
AATGCATCATTTTTTGGTTCAGCAGGTCCATCATCTTGTTCCCGGTAGGGTCGGCGGATGATGCTGCCACAACATCGTCAAAATTGTAGGAGGTGCCCTGGGGCGAGTTCGTCGTGCCGCCCGGGATGGGGATGGTGGTAAACACCATGCGGTTAATATAATTCGTCCGCTGGATGGTGGTGCCGGTCGTCATAAGTGCGAACTCCGGTCCCAGCAGCGACGTACCCGGGATCACATAATCGGGCGGATAATAATTAAAGACTGTGGGCGATTGGAACGGGATCTGGCCCATGCCTGTAAATTCGCCGCGGCCGGTAAAGTATCCGTCGCTCGTCCCGGTGCCGCTCGCGTCCCGAACCCCGAATATCCGCGCAAAGTTGGTCGCGAAAAGGAAGGGTTCCCTCAGTTTTCCAAAGTTCGGATCCGTTTTGGTGTCGCCGCGAGCCTCCGGGTCGAGCAGGATCGCACGGATCACGGCGCGCATGTCGCCGCGAACGCCATTCCCGTTATCGTTAAATGCAGCGGTCACGCGGCTAACGTAGGCCGGCGACGGGTCGCTTGTCACCATCTGCTGGATAAGCGTGCGTCCAATGTACGGCCCAAGATTCGGGTGGTAGAAGATGTTGTCGAGAGCCTGCTCGAGCGAGTTGTTCGCGTACGTCGCCCGCTCGGTGGTCGTCGTACACGGTGCCGGACAGGCCGGGACATTCGTGGTCGTCGATCCCGGATAGGAGAGCAGCGTTTTTGCCGTGAGGTCGTGGTTGTTGGTGTTCAGCACGACCGGGTCGATAAAGTTGACGGTCCCGACCGCAAAATTGGGACAGTTGACGGCGTTGTTGCAAAAATTCCAGCCCGTAAGGACCTTTGTGAAATTATTGATCACGTTCTGGTCGTAGGTGGGTATCAGCTCATTGTTTGCATCCCGCTGAAACGTCCCGTCAGGATTCATCATGAAGAGCCCGATGGTGAAGAGCTGGTTGAGTTCGCGTGCATAGTTCTCGTTCGGGTTGTTCTTCGTGCTCCGGACCATGTCGAGATAGTCACCCATTGTGGGATTGAGCGTCATCTCTTTCATCAGGTTGCGGTAATTGCCAAATGCGTTATTTGAGAGCACTTTGTGCCACTCGACCATATGCCGGCTCTGCTGTATGTCGTTTCCGGAGGTTACCCAGATCTGACTTAAAGCCCACGATACCCGGTGTCTTAACTGTGCGGCGCCATAGAATGCCTCGCGCATATTCCAGGTTTGGATCTGGTACATCGTGTAGGTATCGCGAAAACAGGTTACCGGCACGTCGGGTACGTCATTCTGGTCGCCGTTACAATCGGCCTGAGCATTTCCGGGTTTGAGCGGCTGATTCGGATACGGGTTATTGGCCGACGGATACGGCAGGCTAAATTGTTCTGCGATCCAGGTCCGCAACCCGATCCGCCTTAATCTCTGGTCGAGGTCCCAGGTCGGGCCGAACGTCGCCTGTTCGAGAAATCGCAGGCGATCGCCGGACCATTTGTAACCGAAAAGATCTTTCTGCGGCTGCAGTTTGCCCGAGGACCGCTTGGCGCGAAGCTCGGAGACCGGCGTTGGTTTCAACGTCTTTCCAAAGGCTTCGAGGCCGCCGGACTTGCCAAAGCCGAGAGCGAGCGAATTGGACGCCAGGCCTCGCCACGTGACGTAAACCTTCATATCACCGTATGCCTCAGGTTGAGGCCAGTAGCCGATCTCGTCCGTGAGCTGGGTCGTAAGAGCATAGAGGCCCTGATAGCCGGGGACGGGCTGAATGTCGAGCGACGGAAACCGGAACATACGGCCATCGGCATCGAGTGCGTGAACGCGGAAAGCGTTTGCCCCTTCGCCTTCCATCAGGTCGAGGTTTCCGACAAAGATCGTGATGCGTGAATTGGGTGCGAACGATTCAGGCGCCGGTGCCGATAGGGAATATCGTTTTGACCGGAGCGAACGAAACGCCAGCACTCGAGGAGTGCCTTCCATGCTGATGAGCACGGGCGTGGGCGAGTTCGGGTCTGGATCGGTCTGTGCCGCGGCATGGGACACTCCGGCCACAGTCAATGAAAACAGGGCCGCGATCCGTAAAAGTTTACCTAGACTCACACATTGCGAGAACATAAAACGACCTCCGAGGGGCTTTCCAAAATGGGCAATTCGTTGACGACTCTGATCTCGTTGATAGTGAGGGCTCAACGGCGTACAAATCTGTTGAACACGCCTACTATATCAAAAAACACAATTATGGCAAACATTTAGCTTTGTTGGTCAAAATGACCGACTGATGAATCGTACGACCTGCAATTAGACGCGGCAAGTTAGCGAAAAGTCTTTGAAATTCCACCTTTGTTATACGACCGATCTCGCAATAAAATCAAAGCCGTGCCATACGAGATAAGGATCACCAAGCCGCGGGGATTCAGGCTGGCTACCGCCGTGCGAGGACACGGATGGTACGATCTGCCGCCGTTCAGATGGGACGGATCGGCAGAGACCCTCGAATATGTCTTTGCCGATGAAGAAAGAAACCGCGTGGCGGCGGGCGAGATATGCGAGTCGGGCGGCGATATTCTCGTAAAGGTCAGTTCCCGGAAGGTGAGTCCGACAAAGGTCGAGCGCGACGTGCGGCATATGCTGCGGATGGACGACGAATTGACAGAGTTCTATTCGATAGCCGCATCGGAGCCCGGTGTCGGATGGGTTGCGGAGACCGGCGCCGGCCGGCTGCTGCGATCTCCCACCGTGTTCGAAGACCTTATCAAAACGATGTGTACCACGAATTGCTCATGGTCGCTGACACGCTCGATGGTGAACAACCTGGTGAACAAGCTTGGGACCGCAGGGCCGGGCGATCTGAGATCTTTCCCGTCGCCGGGATCGATGGCTTCGGTCGATGAAGCGTTTTACCGCGGTGAGATCAAGGCGGGATACAGAGCACCGTATTTTGCAGAGATCGCCGAGCGGGTGGCTGAGGGGAAACTCGACCCCGAGTCGTTTCTCGACCCGGATCGCTCGACGGAAGACCTGAGAAAGGAACTAAAGGCGATCAAAGGGTTCGGAGATTACGCAGCCGACAATATGCTGAAGCTC
>JAJNPX010000390.1 GCA_021155145.1 Acidisarcina sp.
ACAGGGTTGTACTGGTAATGGACCGGCGATGCCGGACAGGCGAGGTTATAGATCTGATCGACCTCGAGCAAAATGGGTTCGGTCACATCGTGACGAACGAGTTCGAAGTTCCGATCCTCGAGCAGATGCGAGATGTTCCGCTTTCGCCCCGTGAAGAAATTATCGAGGCAAATCACCTCGTTTCCCTCGGACAACAGTCGTTCGCAAAGGTGCGAACCGATAAACCCGGCACCGCCGGTCACTAAAATACGCATAAAGGGATGTGGATAACGGATAATTGTAAATTGAAAATTGATAATTGACAGCGGACAATGAGGCGGTAACTGACAATTGATAACTGATAATTGAAAATTGATAATGGAGAATTTCTAGAAGTTCTGATCCCGCTAATTGTCCATTTTCAATTATCAATTACCCATTACATTGTCCATTGTCCATTTTCAATTATCCATTATTTAAGGTGCTTCTCGAAGAAAGCCAATATTCGCTCATATTCGTCTGCCCAGCTTTCGGGCCGCACAAAGCCATGGTTCTCTGACGGGTAAAGCATCGCTTCGAAGTACTGGGTCTTGCCGAGGCGGATCAGTTTCTCGATCATCTGGACAGAGTCCTGCACGTGGACATTGTCATCGACCATGCCGTGCAGGATAAGCAGCGGCCGCTCGAGTTTGTCGGCATAAGTGATCGGCGAACTGCGTTTGTACGCCTCGGGATTCTTGTCCGGGAAGCCGAGCCGCTGAGCCGTATAACCGGGGCTCGCGGCGTAGTAATTCTTCCAGTCCATCACGGGCCGCAGCGCCGCCGCCGCCGCGATACGCTCCGGGGCACGCGTGGCAAGCATAGCGGCCATAAATCCGCCGTAGCTTCCGCCGTACACACCGATGCGCTTCTGATCGACACCGTAATTTTTGACCATATGGTCGATGCTGTCGATATGATCGTCGAGATCCTTGCCGCCCAGAAAATCATAGACGTCAGTTCGCCAATCGCGCCCGTAGCCCGCCGAACCGCGATAGTCGATATCAAGCACGACATATCCTTTTCGCGTCAGCAGATCGTTGAACATGAATTCGCGGTAATAATTGTTCCAGCCGTTTATCACATTCTGCAGATAGCCGGCACCATGGACGAATATCACCATCGGATATTTCTTCTTCGCGTCGTGTCCGGCCGGAAGATAGATCTTTGCCGGTATCTTTTTGCCGTCGCGGGAAGCGATCTCGATGAACTTGGGCTCGGTCCATTTGATGGCCCGGAATCTGTCCGGGACGGTCGAGGTGAGACGGACCGGTGCTTGCCCGCTGTCGACCGTCTGGGAGTAAAGCTCGCCGGGTTCGTTCCAGCGGGAGGCTTCAAAGATCAACGTCGGTCGAGCGTTCGCCTCATCCATTTGCACGGAGCCACGCATTCCTTTTTCTTTCGGCGCCAGCGGGGTGTTGTGTGACGCCAGCCTTGTCTCGCTCCCGGTCTCGGGGTCCAGTTCGAAGAGGTCGCGCCCGACATAACCGAGCTCGGTGGACATCAGATAGATCTTCCCCGCGGCAGACCACTTGGCCCACTCGACCTGCCAGTTTCCTTTAGTAAGCTGGGTGATGGCCACTTTTCCGGTTGGCCGTTCCGGGCCTTCGGCGACCCGCTCATTGCCGCTGGTCGGGCTCGCCGCGGCCCGGGTTCCCGCCTGAGTCCATTCGAGCGTCGCGAGGTAAAGATGGTTAAAGCCGTCACGCTCGGAACCGAAAAAGAGCCGTGCCGGATCTTTCGGGTCCGGATCGAAGATCGCCGACAGCGGTGCCTGCCATTTATCGTCGGTCTCTTCGGTGACGAGAATGATCTGTTCTGATTTGGTGCCCGGGCCCGCGACGAAATAAAGCTGGCGGCGTTTCGTGTCCTTATCGACACGATCGACGATCAGGTTCTGTCCGTCGGCGGTCCAGGCCATTCTACGAAAACTGCTTACGCCCTCCGGCTTTGGCAGCTTGATCTCGAACGGGGCCTCCCGGCTGCCGTCGGCCGGCGTAACGAAAAGCTTTTGTTCCGACCATCCGCGACGCGGGCCGCCGCTGGTCACAAACTCGGGCAAAAAATTGGGTACGACCAACTGGCGCTGTTTCGAACTATCGGAAACGACATAGGCGATCATCGTCCCTGCTTTGTTCGGCGTGACGTTCCCTACGCCGATATTGTTCTGCTGATTTGCCTCCCGAGTCAGTTGGGTCACCGTCGCATCAGACGTGTTCAAAACGAAAACGTTACCGCCCTGCGAATAAAGAATTCGCTCATTATCGAGAAACCGTGCCCCGAGCTCGGGCGTCTGCGTTCTGGTATATCGCTTCGGCTTCGTCTCTCCCATTGTCAGGATGTAAACATCGCCGCCATACGCAAAGATCAATTTCCGCGAGTCGGGCGACCATTCAAAATTCCCGAGCTGATTCTCGCGAGATCTCGCGAACTCATCGCGGAGCTCGAGGCCGTAATTGAGTTTGTTCTCTTTTTCGGGCGGCCGGCTCGGAGCCGGAAGATCGGCCGGGCTGAGGATCTTGACGGGTGTGCCTCCCGACGTCGAGACAAGATAGAGGTCGCGCGGCATTTTTCCCTCGGCATTCCAGAGGAATATCACCTTTGAGCCGTCGGGCGAGAGCTTTTCTCCCTCGGGCCGCATACCTGCGATCGAAGGCTCGGCCATGATCTCGCGTACGGACAGCGATTGCGAATAGACTCCGCACAAAAGGGCAAAACAGACGAGCAGGACCTGAAACGGGCGATAAGAGCGGTTTTTGATCATGTTTGTTTTTAGGGACGTTTGGATTATAAATGAACAATGCCGCAAGTGCATCCTATCGACAGAACGGAAGAAGATCCGGCCAAGCCCGGGACTGACGACCCGCCACGTCCCTCTGATCCGGAGCGCGGCAGCTATTACTACGACGACGCTCACGGATACGAAGACTTCGACCCCGAGAATGAACCCGATGACGATGATGAAGATGTGAACGAGGACATCTAGGCATCTGTAGCTTCGATGTTGACCACGATGCTCCGCCACTTACCCTGATTAAAGCGCAGCACGCTTAACAGACAGCGGGTAAAGTGGCCGGCAAGTATGGCGAGCCAAATGTGCATCGGTTCGAGCCCCCACACTTGCCGAATGACGAAACAGATCGAAAGCGGGACGACGACCTGTGAGATGATCGAAATGTAGAGCGGGCTTTTGGTGTCGCCTCCGCCCTGCAGGCCGCCGGTGTAGGTCAAAGCGACCGTAATGAACAAACCCGAGAACGCCAGAACGCGAAGAAGCTGGACGCCGATCTCGACCGCGGCGGGATCGGTCACGTTAAAGAACGCGAGCAGCTGTTGCGGGAAAAAGAAATAGAAGAAACCGAGGAACGCGGCTCCCGCAAGGCCGAACCTTGCCGCTACACCAACCGCCTTGTTCGCACGATCATAGTTTCCAGCACCGATATTTTGGCCGACGACCGCGGCAGAGGCTCCCATCAACCCGACGGAGGTCCACGTGACGAACGAAAACAATTGCGTGTACGAGACAGCGAATACCGCCTGGGCCGCGGCGCTCTGAGCCAGCGAGCCGATGAAATAAAGCATCAGCACTCCGCCCACGTTCATCGCGATGCCCTGGATGCCGGCCGGCAGACCCAGCTTGAACAATTTTCGGATGACGCTCCAATCCGGGGCGTAACTGCCGCCTTTGGGAAAGGCGACCACCCAACCGCCGTGTGTCAGCCGCCAAAGAGCGTAGATCGCGATCACGCCCGAAGCGATGGTCGTGCCCATTGCAGACCCCATCGTACCGAACGAAGGTATCGGGCCGAAACCGCGGATCAGGATGATATTGAGAACGAGATTAAGCACCGTCAAGACGATACCGAGGACCATCGGCGTTCGCGCGTCTCCCGCCGATCGCAGGGCGCCGCCGAGCATAAAGAAGATGAGCATTCCGCCGCTGAAGACGTACATTATGCGAAGGAACGGCAGGGCCTCGGCCTTGACCTCCGGTGCGGCGTTCACAAGGTCGAGCAGATACGGTGCGGCGAAATACCCGACCGGGGCAAGAATGCCGAAAGACATTATCACCGCCGTTAGAAAAGCCTGATAGACCGTGCGGTTTACCTTCTCTTCGTCCCCGGCCCCGGCGAAACGAGCCACCATCACGCTCATCCCGATAAAGATCGAAGAGATGAAGACGATCACTGCGATCCAGAGCTGGATGCTGACGCCGATCGCCGCATTACCGGTAATGCCGACGATATTCCCGACCAATGCGTGATCGACCAGCCCCTGGAGGCCGCCGATCGCGTTGGTCAATACCGTTG
This sequence comes from Acidisarcina sp., assembly GCA_021155145.1. Lineage (GTDB taxonomy): Bacteria > Acidobacteriota > Blastocatellia > Pyrinomonadales > Pyrinomonadaceae > OLB17. Next base: position 4,329 of record JAJNPX010000390.1, read on the forward strand.
GCCATGCGATCTTCCAGACGGCACGACCAAGCGGGCCCTCGATTATCGTGCGGTCGTACTTGGGCTTGCCTGCCGGGGGAGTGTCCGCGGCAACGCCATCGCCATCGGGAATAGGATCTGTATCTTCGATCAATTGGGCTGCGGTTTCCGACATTTTTGATCAAGGTGGCCGAAGTTTCTTACTATACCGTCTCCGGCCCCGAATGTCGCTTGGCAACTCGAACTGTTCCCCTTGGGAGCATTAGATCGGTGATCGCCCACATGTCCATCAGGCAGCCGCAAGCATCGCGAATTTACAGAAAGTGGTCTTCATTTCTACAGGTCGACGAGTATTTTGAATCCACCGTACACCATTCGACGACAATCGAACGGGACGGGCTTGTCGCCCGGGTCCATCGCCGGATCAGCGAAGATCTTTTTCATGACAGCATTGCGGTGCGCCTCCGACTTGAACTCCACGGCCGCGTAAATGACCGTTTCACCGGGCTTAAGCTTGAGTGCCTTTGGAAACGGAACGGCGCCCATTGCCTCGGGGTCGGACATTACGTATTCGCGATATTTGAGCGCGCCGTGCTTCATGAAAACCTTGCCGGCGGCACTCGCGATCTTCTTGTATTCGCGGACCTTGTCTTCCGATATCGGAAGCAGGTAAACGTCAGCGTATCTCGACATATTTATTCATATTTTGGCGTGAGCAGCGGGGCGAACGCCTTTCGATAGTTGTAAGCGAGGAAGATCATCGCCGCAACAAGAAATAGAGCCAAAGGAAGTGTAGAGCGATCCAAAAACAAGTGGACCATGAGGATGTTGATCACGATCGGGGCCAGAATGACCAACGCCAGCGGCACGAATCTGCCCGTTAGAAGCAAAATTCCGCAGACCAACTCCGTGACCTTAAGAAGGGTATAGAAATAGCCGGATGCGGCAAGCCCTTCGCTAAAGGTTTTTAACGGTCCGTCGGGCATCGGCGGCGGCGTGATCAGGCCGAACAGAAACGTTACCGCCCCAAAAACAAAGAGGGCTCCGACGAGGGTCCTCACGATGATCATTGCTATCTTCATATCTTCAAATAATTTAGGTCGTTCGAACCGTTTCAATTGGGAACCGTCACGTAATCCGCGAGGCGGTCAAGGCATTCGCTCCAGCCGCCGCGATGTTCGTCGCGTACCGCCGCTCCTTCGAAATCGCTCTGATAAAGACGAAAGATCGTCTCATCGCCGGACGTTTCGAATGTGACCGAGACGAGCGTATCGCACCAGATCGAACCATCGGCGTTCTCACGGCGCCATGTGAAAACGATCTTGCGCGGCTCATCTATCTCTTGATAAGTGCCGTGGAGCCAATGGTCATCGCCCTCGGGCGAACGCATACAAAGGCGGTAACTTCCACCGACACGAAAATCCACTTCACACGAGGGCACGGTAAAATCGTTCGGCCCCCACCAGTTGACGATGTGTTTCGGCTGCGACCACACCTCGAAAAGAAGATCGCAGGGAGCCGCGATCTTTCGTTCGAAATGCAGTTCGTATCGCTCTTCAAGCTGAGCCGCAGTTTCCATTTCCTAACTCCTGAATGGTATCAAAGCGCGGATTCGCACGTCTCGCAGATAAAGGCCGAGCCATAAAAGAACGCCAAGATACACCGGAAATAGCTGGTGTGTAAAGAGCGGGCTGCCGACCCTAACGTGCGTTGCGACCGCTCCGCCAAGATAGCCGGTAAGCAGGATCGCGCCGAGCACGGATGTTTTGGGGAAAACATAAAGCAGTGTCGAAACGAGCAGTACGATACCCAACGGCAGTATCACGCCCTCCGCGTATCCCAGCTCAAGTGTCCCGTTGACCACCGGTTCTGGTCTTGCGAACTTGCCGATACTGTCCATCAAAAGGAAAAGGGCAGGGATGCCGCTGACAATTATTCCCGCC
>JAJNPX010000431.1 GCA_021155145.1 Acidisarcina sp.
GAGCCTCTTCCTCGCTGATCTTGCCCTGGACCTCTTCGATCAAGGTCAGGACGTCACCCATTCCGAGAATCCGCTGAGAGATGCGGTCCGGATAGAACGGCTCGATCGCATCGTACTTTTCACCAACGCCCACGAACTTGACCGGCTGGCCGATAACCTGGCGGATCGACAACGCCGCACCGCCGCGCGCGTCGCCGTCCATCTTTGTAAGCACGACACCCGTAATGCCTACGCGGTTATGAAAGACTTCTGCAGAACGGACGGCGTCCTGGCCGGTCATCGCGTCCGCGACAAAAAGTACTTCTATCGGCTTTGTCTCGGCCTTGATCTGCTCAAGTTCGGCCATCAGATCGTCGTCAATGTGAAGGCGCCCAGCCGTATCGACCAACAGAGTGTCAAACCCAAGCTCCTGTGCGTGCTTCATCGCACCACGAACAAGCGTCAACGGGTCCGACGTCTGTTTGTTCTCGAACACCGGGATTCCGACCGCTCCGCCCACCACGCGAAGCTGTTCACGAGCCGCCGGGCGATACACGTCTACCGAAACGAGGAGAGGCCTGCGCTCCTGGTTATCGCGGAGCCACCTCGAGATCTTTCCAGTCGATGTCGTTTTGCCCGAGCCCTGCAGTCCGACGATCATAACGACGTTCGGAATTTGCTTAGTGAATACCAGCCGCGACGATGTGCCGCCCATCAGCTCGACCAGTTCGTCATAGACGATCTTTACGACCTGTTCGTGCGGATTCAACCCCTGCCAAACCTCTTGCCCCTCGGCCTTTAGGCGGACCGAATCGACAAAATCCTTTGCGACCTTGTAGTTTACGTCCGCCTCGAGCAACGCCATCCGGATCTCGCGAAGTGCCGCATCCACGTGTTCGGGCGTCAACTTGCCCTGCCCACGCAAATTTTTGAGCGTTTTCTTCAGCTTTTCCGATAGCGATTCGAACATAAGGGCACACTTCGGCTCCAAGAGTCGAAACTATAAATACTAGTGTTTACGGGCTGTCGTGTCAAATTACAGCCGTGATCAGCCGAATGGTACAGGTCTTGCACCTCTCGGCCGGGAAGCCTGACTTATGTAGGGAATTCCTACACTGATTTTTTGAAGACGGAGGAAGCTATGACGATCAAGGGACTTTTTCTTTATGCAGCATCGGTATTTTCATCCGCGGCCATAATAGGTGCGTGCGACACGACCACGACGGTAAACACGAATTCGAATGCACGAAATGCGAACGCCAATTCAGCGATCGTAGTCAATGCAAACGCTACCCCGCGGCCGTCGAATGCAAATATTTCGCGGGAAGACTACGACAAAAATCGTGCAGAGTACGAAAAAGACAAAGGCGGCAGCACAATTGGCCAGGGCGTAAATGACAGCTGGATCTGGTTCAAAACAAAGACGGCTCTTGCCGCTGCCGACGACCTTCGTGATTCGACCATCAACGTAGACGTTGTCAATGAGAAAATAACTCTTCGCGGTACCGTAGCTTCAGCGGCACAGAAGGCCATGGCCGAGTCCGTCGCTAAAGAGGTCGAGGGCCAGAAAGGTGTCACAAACCAGCTGACTGTTAAGCCGAATGATTCGATGACGAATCAAATGGTCAATGGCAATAAGTCCAAATAGCGGCCTAAGAACGCGCTCTTCGATGCCGGCGAGAAGCCTCATATCTTCTCGGAGTTTGAGGCTTGGCGCTCCTAAATGACTCGGTCGATAGCAGCGATCACACTTTCGACAGTAACACTCTGAATGCACTTCGGCTCGCCGAAGGCTTCGCATCGGTAACCCGGGCACGGCTGACAAGTGAACGGTTCGAAGACGATCTCGTTCGGCGCGTCCGTCCACGGCCGCCAATGATCGCGGTTCGACGAGCCGAATATGACGACGGCCGGTGTGCCGACCGCGGCGGCGATATGAGCGATGCCAGAGTCGTTTCCGATAAAGATCTCGGCTCGCGAGGCTAGCGCAACGATCGCTGGAAGCGAAAGATCGTGAAAGGTTATGATCGGCACGCGGGATAGTCTCGCCAGGGCTTCGAGGACCTTGTTTTCGGATCGGCTCGCGATAGCGACCCGCTTTATGCCTCGGGCCGCAAGATACTCCGAAATACGGGCGAAATTTTCGACCGGCCACTGCTTCGTTACAAACGCCGTCGAAGGATGGATCAATGCGAACTTCCCTAGGCCAATTCCATATGTATGAAGTCGCACCTCGATCTCATCCATGGCCGCGGGCAAAACGGTGAGCGAACTTCGCGGCCGGTCGGACACGGGAACCCCTGCGAATCCGAGCAATGCCAACTGCTGTTCGGCTGAATGCGTTTTCTCTTCACCCCAAAAATCGGACGATGACGAGAGCAGATCGGTGTAGAGCGATGAATACCGGTAGTACTTGTATCCGATACGATGACGTGCACCGGTAATGCGAGTGAGGAACGTAGACGTGGTTCCGCCATGCAGGTTGAACACAACGTCGTACCTGGCCTTCCGCAGGCGAAGGGCGGTTCGAAGTCTTGTCAGGGCTCCATGGCGGGCCGTGATCACGTTGTCAACAAGTCCCGATCCGTCGAGAACCGGAGCGACCTGATCCTCAAGCAGGATGTCGATGCGGGCGTTGGGTAGGAAGCGGCGAAGCGCGAAAAGCGACGGAGTCGAAAGGACCGTATCGCCAATGGACCGGAGACGGATGACCAGAACGCGTTCGACTCGGGTCCAATCGATCACTTCTCTACAGATGCTTCCTCGATCAGCATCACGGGAATGTCATCCTTGATCGGATAGACCAGTGAGCACTCGACGTTCACGCACTTCAATGCCGAATTGTCCGGCTTTATCTCTACCTTCGATTTGCACTTCGGACATCGAAGTATCTCGATCAACTCTGGTGGTACTGCCATAAAATTCCTCTTCCTTGAATGTAAACCAAAGCCCTGCGGTAAACAAAAAAGGGAACGAGTTTTGATCGTCCCCTTTTGCGATTTCTGGCGAGCGGCTGCGCTCAGGCCGCATCGGGCACTTTCGTTCCGCATTCTGCACAGAATTTCGCCCCTGCCGCCAATTCCGCACCGCAATCGGCGTTCGAACACTTCTGCTTCTCTTGAGACGATCCGCATTCTGAACAGAATTTCGCGCCTTCCCGGAGTTTCGCTCCGCACTTTACGCAGGGCACCTGGGCTACTTCCATCTTGCCGCCGCAATCGGCACAGAATTTTGCCGTCGGGTTGTTTTGCTTGCCGCATGCCGGACACGCTACCGTCGCCGGGGCCGCGCCGCCACCTGCCTGCTGGCCTACCGGTTGGCCCGCCCCGAACGCATTGGCCATCTGGCCGCCGACCGCGAACCCGGCACCGAGGCCCGCGCCGAGGCCCGCTCCGCCACCCTCGTTCTGAGCGGCATCGCGAAGGGCATCCGCCGCTTGAAACTGCATATACTTCTGAGCATCGCCAAGCGCACCCATCGAGGCACGTTTGTCCATTGCCGCCTCGACTTCCGGCGGAAGTGAGATGTTCTCAACGTAAAACTTCGTGACCTCGAGTCCGTATCCGCTGAAATCCTGGTTGATCGTGCCGCGGATAGCTTCGCCCAATTCCTTATATTGAGCGGCGAGATCTAGGGCCGGGATCTTCATTTCGCCGATGGCATCTGAGAACTCCGAGACGATCGCCCGCTTAAGCTGCCCATCGATGTCCTCGGTCTGGAAGTGTGCGTTCGTTCCGGCGACCTCTTTGATGAACGCTGCGGGATCAGCCACTCGCAAGCTGTACGCGCCGAACGCCCTCAGCCGTACGATGCCAAAGTCCGTATCGCGGAGCATGATCGGGTTTGAGGTGCCCCATTTCATATCCGTGAACTGCTTTGTATTGACAAAATATACCTCTGCCTTGATCGGAGAATTGAAACCGTATTTCCAGGCACCAAGCTTGGACAAGATCGGAGTATTTCCGCCTTCGACCGTGTACCGGCCCGGTGCGAATACGTCCGCGACCTGTCCTTCGAAAACGAAAACGGCCGCCTGCGACTCGCGTACGATCAACTGGGCACCATTCTTGATCTCCTGCTGATAAACCGGAAATCGATAGAGCAGCGTATCTTTCGATTCATCGAGCCATTCGATGACCTCGATAAACTGGTTCATCGCCGCTTCTTTGACCTTGTCCATTAAGCTCATTTTTGAATCTCCTTCCGTGAAACTATTAACGAAAAATATGCCACAAAGTTCTGATTATTGAAAGGATTGCCCTTAAGTACCGTCATCGATCTTGGCACCTCGACCTTCAACTTCATCATCCGGGCGAGCCGTCGGCGTAGTTCTCTTCCGCCGGACGAGGCCATAGGCGAACACGCCGAGCGATCCGCTGACCCCATCGAGTATAACGTCCAAGCCCGTAGACGTGCGGGCTGGGTTGTAGCTCTGATTGAACTCATCGAGGATGGCGATCAGTATCACAAGAACGACCGATCGGAGCGGCCGAGACCGTTCGGCGGAGAATGCCCGCATAGCAAGCGCGCCGAGCAGTCCGTATTCAAATATATGGGCCAGTTTTCGAATGATGGTGTGGTAAAGCTTAATTGTCTCGAGATCTGCCGAGGGAAATAAGAACTCAAGAAGCGGCTGCACGATCCGGGAAGTTTCGCTCATCGAAGCCATTCCCGTGCCGAGGCCGAGGATAAGGACGGTCCAAATAAATAAAGGCGCATAGGCCGTGAGCCATTTGCGCCATTTTCTGACAGAGAGTTCGTCCACGAATAGTTACGGCATCGTCCTCATAACGTCTCCCATCGAGGTGGTAAACCCATAACCGTAAAGTACAACACCGATGATGCCCAGGATCATCGGGACAAGTCCCGCCTTCTTTACAAAAAAGAAGATTATCCCGGCCAAAGGCTGAAACAGGAAGTTGACAATAGCCCAGATCACCTTTTCACCGGTGCTGTTGCCGAGTTGAAAACTCAAGATGATGAACCAGACCGCACAGATCAGCATCAACAGTGCCCCGATACCAAGTATCATGATTTCCTCCTGAGATTTTGGTCTGAAAACGAAAAGCAGGCAAAGGATATCCGAAATCCGTCTCGATTTCAAATACAAGTCTGCCTGCTGAAATACGTCGAGCTCCGCTTGTTACAGGGCGGCTGCGCCGCTTACGACCTCGATGATCTCTTTCGTGATCGCCGCCTGGCGGATACGGTTCATATTCAGGGTAAGCGAATCGATCAACTCGCCCGCATTCTTCGACGCCGAGTCCATTGCGGTCATGCGCGAACCTTGTTCTGAAGCGACCGATTCGAGCAGGGCCCGGTATATCTGTGTCTCGACCTGTTTGGGCAGCAGCCTTCCGAAAATCTCGGCCGCCGGCTGTTCGTATATATACTCGGCAGATTCGGCTGACGCGTCGGGAGCGCCACTGATAGCCTCCTCGCGCGGGATCGGAAGGATCTGTTCGATCACAGGCTTATGCGAAAGGACCGTCTTGAATTCGGTAAAAACAAGAAAGACCTTATCGATCGACTCGTCTTCCGTAAATCTCTTGATGATCTCTTTGGAGATATCGACGGCATCGGAGTAGTTTGCGGTTCCGCGGCCGGTCAGGCCGATGTACTCTTCCGAGATGGTCGCACTGCGGCGCTTAAAGAAATCTCGGCCTTTTCTTCCAACGGCGACCAGATCTATCGATCTATCTACATTCTCCTTGATGAAACCCTGAGTCGCCTTGATCACGTTGGCATTGAATCCACCCGCAAGTCCCTTGTCGGCAGTAACCAGTACAACCAGGTAATTGTCGTCGCCACGAGCGTCCAGAAGGGGATGCGAGAAATCGTCGGACACCTTCGCGCTCAGGCTTCCGAGCACGGCCGTCATCTTTCGAGCGTAAGGGCGGGCCGCCGTTACACGGTCCTGAGCTCGTTTCAGCTTGGCCGCGGCGACCATTTTCATCGCCTTGGTGATCTGCTGAGTGTTTTTTACCGACTTGATGCGTCGGCGCATGTCTAGCAAACTTGCCATAATGTTTCGAGTTCAAAGTTCAAAGTTCAAAGTCTTTCCTTTAACAATGAACTCTGAGCCCTGAACCGAGTTTGATGTTCCGATTCAAAGTTCAAGGCCTTTCTCCCCTTGAACCTTGAACTTTGAACCCTGAACCGATTTACGCGGCCGCAGCCGTAGTCTCGCCTTTGCCCCAGCGAGTTGCCTTGAAATCTTCGATCGCTTCCTTCATCAGGGCCTTGAGATCATCGTCGATGCTCTTCTTTTCGCGAAGTGTGTTGAACACTGCAGGATGCGACTTCTCGATAAAATCGGAAAGCTGGGATTCGAAGTCTTTCAGATCCTCGACAGCGATATCATCAGCCAGGCCGTTTGTCACGGTCCAGATGATCATCACCTGGTTTTCGACCGGCATCGGCTTATATTGGCCTTGCTTCAAAATCTCGGTGAGCCGGCGGCCGCGCTCAAGCTGAGATTGTGTTGATTTATCGAGATCCGAGCCGAACTGAGCGAACGCAGCGAGTTCGCGAAACTGTGCAAGATCGATACGAAGCGTACCCGCGACCTGCTTCATTGCCTTGATCTGCGCCGAGCCGCCCACGCGCGAGACTGAGTTCCCCACATTGATCGCCGGACGGACGCCGGAGTTGAACAGATCAGATTCCAGGAAAATCTGCCCGTCGGTGATCGAGATAACGTTGGTCGGGATATACGCCGAGATATCGCCAGCCTGGGTCTCAATAATGGGCAGGCTGGTCAATGAACCGCCGCCG
>JAJNPX010000444.1 GCA_021155145.1 Acidisarcina sp.
AGATTCTGAGACGAAAGTTGATTGGCCGGGTTGTTGCCATATTCGCAGAGCAGCCTTCGCACCGGCCCGTGCCGATAAGGCACAAAACATCGTTCCTCTCCATTGTGTCGGAACACGACATCACAGAAACCGTCCGCTCCATTTCCCTTTGCTCGAATTTCGACGGCGTACCCAAGCTCTTTACCAAGCTCCCAAATATCTTCCGGATGTATGCCCGACTCGACCGAAGTCAGTGCGTCCTTAAGGTGCTCGACCGTTGCCGGCGTCGCACCGTTAGATATCAGTCTTTGGGCTTCGACCTGCGATCGTACCCGTGAATTCGGGATGTCAGAAACGCAAAGGCCTTCGCCATTCCCGCTTTGCAGAAGCTCGCGAAGTCGATCGAGGCTCTTCACCTCTCCGTCCCACCGGAGCCACTTATGATCGGTCCGGGCAACCGGCCTATCACCAATTTCTATCATCACATCGTAGTGATATTTGGTCGGTTCATTGTTGATGCGGCCACGTCGTAGCTGAACATCGACAGATCCGATCTCTGAAAGCTCGTCTTCTAGTGCGAGGAAGAAGTCCGGATCGACGGTCAGTTCGCTCTCAAGCTCCTTACGCTTCGCCACTTTCTGTTTCAGTTCTTCGATCGACAGCGATCCGTCTGACTGAGCTAACATCGACTCCGTGTGATAGGTGTCAAGAAGTGCAAAGTTTTGCACGTCACCAACGAAGATCCGTCCGCCCGGCTTCACGAGTTTGACCGCCCCCTCGATCACCCGCATGAGGTAATCCATATTCGGGAAATACTGGACGACCGAATGGATGATCACCAGGTCAAATGAAGACCTCTCAAATCCCTCAAAGTTGTCTGCCGGACGGTGAAGCAGCTCGACCTTGGCAGCATCGATACCGGCACCCGAAATACGCTGATGCAAATTATTCAGAACGATCTCCGAATAGTCCGTCCCGACGTAGCGGGCTCCGAGCTTTACAAGCGGGAAGAGGAGCATCCCCGTGCCGCAACCGATCTCAAGGACATTTTCGGGCTTAACTTCGGTAAGGCGATCGACAACGGGGTCAAGCCACTCCCGCATTTCGGCTTCGGCATCGACGATGTTATCGGTCCACCGGATCACCTTGAGTGTCGGGTCTTCGGCGACCTTCGTCCAGTCCTTTTCTTCGTCGATAGCCGTCTTGTAGAGCATGTCCCACTGCTTTTCCCAGTAGGTATTCGCATCGCCCAGTTCCCCGGCCTGAAAATTCCCTCCGCTTGCCGGAACGACGTATGCCGCAAGCCGTTTCAACCCCGGTTCGTCCTCGCGTGCAATGACGACAGCGTTCTCAACGGCCGGGTGTTTCATCAACGCGTGTTCGATCTCGCCCAACTCTATTCGGTAGCCACGGACCTTGACCTGATGATCGATGCGCCCCAGGAATTCGATGTTTCCGTCTTCGCGGCGGCGAACAAGGTCACCGGTCCTATACAGTCTTGCATCTCCGGAAAGCGAGAACGGATCACGTACGAACTTTTCCGCGGTGAGCTCCGGTTGGTTGAAGTAGCCGCAAGCGAGGCCATCGCCGCCGATGTGCAGTTCGCCGGCGACACCGATCGGAAGCGGCTCGAGATTCGTATCGAGAACGTAAAACTGCGTGTTAGCTATCGGCTCCCCGAGATAAACGGGACCGTTCGTCGCAGTGATCTTACCCGCCGACGACCAGATCGTGGTTTCGGTGGGTCCATACATATTCCACAAAGAGTCGCATCTGGTGATGAGTTCATTTGCCAGTTCACGCGGAAGGGCTTCGCCTCCGCAAAGGATCTTGAATGTGTCAGAGCCACTCCAGCCGGCCTCGATCAGGAGCCTCCATGTAACGGGCGTCGCCTGCATCATTGTCGCCCCACTCGTGGCGATCAGATCCATCAACGCGCTCCCGTCGAATGCGACCTCGCGGCTAGCTATCACCACTTTTGCCCCCGTGATAAGCGGAAGAAATAGTTCAAGTCCCGCAATGTCGAAGGAAAGTGTGGTGACGGCAATAAGAGTGTCGTCCGAGGTCATTCCCGGCTCGTTTTTCATCGAGCAGAGCAAGTTAACAAGCGACCGATGCTCCACCTGTACTCCCTTTGGTTTGCCTGTTGAGCCGGACGTATAGATGACGTATGCAAGGCTCTCCGGCGTCGACCTTGATTTAGGTTTTTCATCACCCTTCGACGCCACTTCGTCCCACTCGAGGTCGATACATATCACGCGATCGACCTGCTTTCGCAGATCGAATGCAAGATGCGCCTGTGTGACGACAGTCTGAACGCCGGAGTCTCCGAGGATCGCATTCACCCGTTCTTTCGGAAATGCCGGGTCGATCGGTACATACGCCGCGCCCGATCTCATGATGCCTAAAAGTCCGACCATCATGTCGAGAGAGCGATCGACGCAAAGGCCCACGAGGGTTTCGTGCCCTACCCCGATACTCTGAAGATAATTCCCCAGCTGGTTCGCCCTTAAATTCAGTTCGGAGTAGGTGAGTGTCTCGCCTTCGGACTCCACTGCGATCGCGTCCGGGGTTCGCCCGACCTGATCCTCGAATAATTCGCAAACGGTACGGTCGCGCGGATAGTCGCGTCCCATATTGTTCCATTCAACTAGTTGCTGCTTCTGATCGGCTTCGTTCAAAAGAGGAAGTCGGGTAACGGGCGTTTCAGGATCGGCTATCGCTCCTTCAAGGATAGTTCGGTAATGCGAGAGCCACCGACGAATGGTCGAGCGATCGAAAAGGTCCGTATTGAACTCGCAGTCAATGACCACGCCCTGGTCGGTCTCGAGCATATTGAAATAGATATCGAAGGTCGCAAAGGCCTTTTGATTTGTCGTGATCTCTATTTCCAGGCCGCCA
>JAJNPX010000453.1 GCA_021155145.1 Acidisarcina sp.
GAAAGATAAATCTCGATCGCTTCCGGAAATCTTTGAAGCTGTTCAAGAACAAAACCGCGAAGAAGCTTCACCTCGTTCTCGGTCGTGCCGCCCGGGACCGATGTGCCGCCGAGGTCTTTCAGCCCCTGAAGACGCTCGAGGTCGGACAGCGCTCCACCCCAATCGCTCCCGGCGATCCTGATACGCGACTGGACGAAAAGAGCCTGGGCCTCGGCCGCCTTTCCGCGAAAGACCTCCTGCGTGCGTTTGGCTCGCTCGATCGCCTCGGTCTCTTCTCCCGCATCGCGGAGAACGTCGATGATATTCAGATACGCGCGATCTAGCCGTGCATTGTCCGGATAGGCAGCGATGAAGCGCTCGTACCTTGACACCGATTCGCGGCGGCGGCCCAGACGAGCATAGGCCGATGCCAGCTGCAAGGTTGCGTCGGCATTGATCGGGTCTTGCGGAAACTGCTCCGCCAGCCGCTCGTACCATTTCACCGCCTCTGTAAAATCCGACGTCTGCGAGTGGCCGCGTCCGATCAGATAGAGTGCCTCCGGCGTCGCGTTGCTCTCGGGAAACTCGTTGACGATCGCGATGAAATGTTCCCGCGCCTTTGCAAAGGCCCTGTTGTACTGATAGACCTTGCCTCGCCGAAGGTGTTCGGCGTCGGTCATTAGGGCCGGCGTGTCGCCTTGGCCGATGCGGTCGAGGCCCGTGACCGCTTCGAGTGAGAGGTCGTCGGGCCGTTCGATATCCGCCGCCGAAGACACGATCTCGTTGAAAAGCCGGCGGGCGCTATCGGCGTCACCACGAAGCAGGAAAGACTCGGCCAGAAGCATCTGCAGTTCTCGTGAAGGCTTTCCGGACCCGTCAGACACCGCGCCGGTCACCGCCGTCTCGACCGCAACAAGATCTCCGGAATCAAAATAGCTTTCGGCAAGCCGGCGGTTTGCGGTGTCGGACAATAACGACGCCGGCGTCTCGGCCAGCATTTCCATGAGCAGCATCCGCTCAAGTACGAGGTTGCCGGAGCGGCGGGCGATCTGTGAGAGATGCCAGGCCGCATACCCACGCAGCCGCGACCCGCGTGACCGTACCGAGTGATACAACGGGGCCGCCCTCGCAATGTCGCCGCTATCTTCATACAAACGGGCGAGCAGGTAATCGTAGTTATTCGATAGGAATGCTTTAGGGTCGTTCGATCGGAACGCCGCGAGGGCCTCGACGGCCGCGGCGGTTTTTCCCGACGCCAGATCCGCAATGAGGCGCGAATGTATCTCCGACGGCTTTTGAGAAAAGGCGGCCGAGACGATGATCGCGGTGAGTAATGCGGCGGCGAGCGGTCTCATCCACTGACACTTTAAACAAAAAAATGAGAAGTCCGAAATCGAACTTCTCACAGCGGGGGAAATTGCTCATTTCGAGCCAGTTCAGGGTGAAAAACTATTTCGCGTCAGTGCGGCGTTGAGCGGAACATCGTCGGCATTGCCGAATTCAAATGTCCGGAATTTCGGTTTCCCGCTTTCATAGATGTACCAGGTACCCTTTCGATAGACCGCAAAGTCGGCCGTTCCGTCGCCGTCATAATCGCCCGGTGCGGCGATGTCGTCGTCAAATCCGAAGACGAAAGGCTCGATCTCGCCCGTTTCGCTGTTCATGACGAGCCATTTGCCCGTGCTGTAAACCGCGAGGTCTGCCTTGCCGTCGCCCGTGTAATCCGCGGGGACGAGCGTCTGCTGTCCGGCTTTGCCAAAGACTACGCTTCGCAAGGTTCCGTCGGAGCTTTGCAGGATCATCCAGCGGCTGTCCGCCGGGCGATAAACTGCGAGATCAGCCCGGCCATCACCGTCATAATCTGCCGGTACGGGAACGTCGCCCGCAACGCCGAATACGATCGGCGTACGCTTGGTAGATCCATAGAGCCACTCGCCGGTCGTCGATCTCCAGACCGCGGCCTCGGCCTTTCCGTCACCGTCGTAATCCGCCGGCACCGGAACATCGGAGCCTGAAATCTGGTTGCCGCCAAAATTGAGTATCTGGGCCTTGGCATCGCTGCTTCGGCGGATGAACCAGGTTCCCGAAGCCGGCCGCCAGACTGCCGCATCCATCTGCCCGTCACCGTCGTAGTCGGCCGGAACGAGCTTATCCGTGGCCATTCCCCAGCGGATCGCGGCGAACGCGCATCCGTCGCCCGAGTTCGTGTACCAGACGCCTTTTGCCGGACTGAAGAGCGCAAATTCGTTATTCCCCTTTGCTTCCGATTGGCCAGCGGCGGCCGTGACCCATGTAAGGCCGGCGGTCGCCAGAAGTATCGAAATGCACTTTATTTTGTTTCTCAGTGTGTCCAACGGTGAATCTCCGGCTCTCGTGTTCTCGGTCGTCTTGATAAAGTGATCCTGTACCGATAGACGTATCGCCCTCCGGCCTTTTGCGGATCGTTCTCGACTTATGCTCTACGAAACTAACAATCCGCCGCGTCTTCCTGTAAAATCAGAGAAATTTATGACCGCAATCCTGCTGCAAGGCCGCGAGATCGCCGATGAGATCAAACGAGAGGTCCGCGACGAGATAACACGTCTGTCCGAAGAGAACGGGATCCGCCCCGGGCTGACGGCCGTCCGGGTCGGTGAGGACCCGGCGTCGTCGGTATATGTCGGCAACAAGGTAAAGACCTCGCACGAGCTCGGCATCGCATCCGAACACGTTCACCTCGATGCGGATACGACGCACGGCGAGCTTCTGCAGATCGTGCAAAAACTCAACGCCCGCGATGACGTGGATGGAATACTCGTCCAGCTTCCGCTGCCGCGGCATATCGATGAAGCCGCGATCCTCGAGGCGATCGATCCGGCTAAGGACGTGGATGGGTTTCATCCCGTCAATGTCGGGCGGCTGCATCAGGGCGTCCGATCGCTCGTTCCGTGCACTCCGGCCGGTGTGATCGAGATCTTGAAGCGGTCCGATATCGATATCGCCGGCAAACATGCGGTCGTGGTCGGGCGGAGCAACATCGTCGGAAAACCGATGGCGGCTCTTTTGCTGAGAGAGAATGCGACGGTCACGATCTGCCATTCGCGAACGGCGGACCTGCCGTCGATCACTCGCCAGGCCGACATTCTCGTCGCCGCGATTGGACGCGCGGGCTTTGTCCGCGGCGAACACATCCGCGAGGGCGCCGTCGTGATCGACGTCGGGATCAATAGCGTTTCCGACCGCGCTTTCGCCGCGGAGCTCTTTTCCGAAGCCGATCTGCCAAAGCGGCTTGCCGCGATCGAAAATCGAGGGGCGACGCTCGTCGGCGACGTGAATCCCAAAGAGGCAATAGAAAAGGCGGCTTACTTTACGCCCGTGCCGGGCGGCGTCGGGCTCCTGACCGTCGCGATGCTTATGAAGAACACGGTCGATGCGGCGAAGACGAGGAGAAAGATCTAGATCTACCGTTACCACCTTTCACCTTGCCTTTATCAACTGTCCCGAATTAAGTGATAGGTGAGAAGTAAGGGATAAGTTCGAATCAAAAACACACTATGAACTTTGAAGAATACCAATCAGAAGCGAGCCAGACGGCTCTCTACCCGCGGCGACTCGAGAATCTCGAATACCCGACGCTCGGCCTTGCCGGCGAAGCGGGCGAGGTGGCGAACATCGTCAAAAAGATCCAGCGCGATGCGGGCGGCGTGATAACCGACG
>JAJNPX010000456.1 GCA_021155145.1 Acidisarcina sp.
CCGTGACAATTACGACCCAAAGAACGACGCGCTTCGGGCAAAGGTAAAGATCGAGTTTGACGAACGCAGCGACAAATATCGGGCCCTCATGGAGCAGGCCCGTGACCACAGCAGCCAGGCCAACGAACTAGCCAAAGAGGCCATCAGACGCAACGCACAGAACAACTAAAAACGGGGACAATGCCCCGTTTTTTCAATGAGACTCCATTCAGACGATCCTGCCAGGGACGAATAACTGATTCAGCGGCACAGGCGACGGCCTCCCCGGCCGGTCGAGCTTAAATACTCCAGGCTGCCCAGGTGTCTCGGGCGAGGGCGGCACGCTTTCAAATTCATAATAGCGTTCGAAGATCCCGCCCTTCACCTCTTCCGGCGTGACCCGAACAGTCTGACGGTTGCGGTCGCGAACGAAGGTGATCGAGATCTCACCTTCCTTCTTCTCCGAGATCGCGCGGACGATGTCCAGATCGCCCTTGACCGCTTTTCCGTCCACCTCGACGATGATATCTCCGGCCTTCAACCCGGCTTTTGCCGCGGGCGAATCCTCGCGGACGGTATCAACAAGGGCACCGTTCGTCACGCCGAAATGATCGCTGAGCTGTTTCGACAGGGATATGAGGCCTACGCCGATCTGCCGGCGGGTTCCGAACGTGAATACTTTCGGCGTTCCTGGCGCACCCGGTGTCATCTCGATCCGCGGAAGTGCTTTCAATTCCGGGATGTCGGGAAGGTCCAGCTTTTCAAAGGCATCCGGAAAAGAAAAAGCACCTTCGCCGAATTTCGGCGCCGGCCTCTTACCCACGGTTACATTGATGTCGCGTTCGCTGCCGCTGCGTAGGACCGTCAGACGGGCAGTGTGATCGGGAGAGATCTCGGAGATCAGCCGCGTGAGCTTACGTGAGCTTGTAACTTCATCGCCATTCACCTTTACGATAACGTCGCCCTCCTGCAGCCCCGCCGCCTGCGCCGGCGAGTTTTCGACCACCTTTGCGACAGCGACGCCGCGTACCTCCCGCAGGTTGAACTTCGCTAGATTCTCGCGGTTCACTTCCTCTGTCTGAACGCCTAGATACCCGCCTTCACTATCGAAAGACCAGCTAAAAACCCTCGGCTCCGGCCGCGGTTTACTCTCCGGCGTCTGAGCTATCGTTCCGCCGGTGACGAATGCCAAAACCACAAGCATCGCTACTGACTTGCCGTTCATATATACCTCCAAATAAAGACTTTATGTAACTCAGCCCGAGGCTGTGCCTAACAGCTTCAAAAATAATTTGAAGCGTCACAGCAAATAAATGGTTGCCTGCGGGGGTTCCTAAAACTGGGGAGCGCCGACTATCAGCGCCCACCGAGTAAAGACGCCGTTGACGGGAACTCGGTTACTGAATTGTCGTTAGCGGAGCTTTGAAAGGCGTTCGGCTGCGGCATCGAGCGTCTCATCCTTTTTACAGAAACAGAATCTCACCATTTGCGAGCCGAGCGTCGGATCACTGTAAAACGACGATCCGGGAACGACCGCCACACCGATCTCGCGGATCAGATATTTGGTAAACTCCACATCGTTGGGGAAACCGAATTCGGAGATGTCGGCCATGACGTAATAGGCTCCGGCCGGCAGATCACACTTAAATCCCGCATTGATAAGCTCCGGAACTATCATGTCGCGTTTACGCTGATATTCCCTCTGCAAGTGTTCGTAATATGAAGGCGGGAGTGATAATGCGTACGCGCCCGCGTGCTGAAGCGGGTTTGCGGCCCCAACGGTGAGAAAATCATGCACTTTCCGGATCGCGCCGGTGATCTCAGGCGGAGCTATGCAGTAACCTACACGCCAACCAGTCACGGAGTATGTCTTTGACAACGAATTGACCACGACCGTTCGGTCGCGCATTCCGCTCAGCGTCGCCATCGAGATGTGGTCGAGAGGATCGCCATCCTCTTCTATCCCGTAAGTGATGTGTTCGTAGATCTCGTCCGTGAAGCAGAGCGCGTCAAACTCCTTGCAGAGGTCTGCTATGAACTCGAGTTCCTCGCGCGTAAAGACCTTGCCGGTCGGGTTGTTCGGATTGCAGATTATGATCGCCTTTGTATTTTCGTTGAATGCTGCCCGGAGCTCGGCACGGTCAAAAACGAAACCGTCTTCCGATCTGTAAAGCGGAACGTAACGCGGCGTCGCGTCGGATAGGATCGCATCCGGAGCGTAATTCTCATAGAAGGGCTCAAAAACTATCACTTCCTCGCCCGGGTCCACGGTTGCCATCATCGCCGCGATCATTCCCTCTGTAGAACCGCAGGTGACCGTGATCTCGGTATCGGGGTCGAGGTCCATACCCAGAAACCACATCGTCTTTCTGGCAATGGCGTCACGAAACTCTTTTACGCCCCACGTTACCGCATACTGATTGTGGTCCGCATTTATCGCTTCTATCGCCTTCTGCTTGATATCCTCGGGCGCGGCCCAGTCCGGAAAGCCTTGTCCGAGATTGACCGCCCCGTGTTTAACGGCCTCACGGCTCATTTCCCTTATGACCGACTCAGTAAAGCTTGCGGCTTTTCGCGATACTCGATTTTTGGCGGCTTCGGCCTTCGTCATATTGGTTCGATCTCTCCGGGGGAATTCTATTTTTCGGCGAATCTCAAAGATCCGGACCGGCTAAAATATTTTTCGTTCTTTGTTTCAGGCGTGGGCGGCGTGCCGTCGTCGTCGGTCACCACCTTGGCTTCAGAAAGGAATCGGTTAAAGAGCGTCCTCAGCATCGCCTCATCATCCTCGGTCACTGCCCGGCGAAAAACTGAAAACATCTGCTCTACGTCCTCGGCCGAGAACGCGGCGATAGTACCGATGAATATCTTCGGATGTCGGGTCTTGGTCATATTCTCGCCCGTCATCTCCAGCTCCTCAAATAGCTTTTCCCCTTTTCGGATCCCGCTGAAAACGATATCGATATCTTCAAAGGGTACGTAGCCCGAGAGCCTGATCATGTCCTTTGCAAGGTCGAGTATCCTGATCGGCTGGCCCATATCGAGAATAAAGATCTCGCCGCCCGTACCGAGCGCACCGGCCTGCATTACCAACTGGCAGGCCTCGGGGATGGTCATGAAATACCGGGTCATCTCCGGGTCGGTCACCGTCACCGGGCCGCCCGCTCGGATCTGATCGCGAAATATGGGGACGACCGAGCCTGCCGAACCCAGCACATTCCCGAACCTGACCGCGATAAAATGCGTCTCGAACCTTCGGTTAAGGTCCTGTACGGCGATCTCGGCAAGCCGCTTTGATGCCCCCATTACGGATGTCGGGTTAACCGCCTTATCCGTGGAGATGAACACGAAATCAGTCGCCCCGAATTCGCCGGCGAGGCTGCCGAGCAGCTGCGTCGCAAAGGTATTATTCTTGACCGATTCCACGGCGTTCGACTCCATAAGACTCACGTGCTTATGGGCGGCGGCGTGAAAAACGATCTCGGGCCGATAACGCTCGAAGATCTGCCGCATTCGTGCCTCATCACATACATCGGCGATCAGCGGGACGACCTCGGCACTTTCCTTCGATTCGAATTCTCGTGCGATCTCGAAGAGAGCGTACTCGGCGCGTTCGACCAATAAGATCCGCCCGGGACGGAAATTCGAGATCTGGCGAACGAGTTCTGCTCCTATCGATCCGCCGGCTCCAGTCACCATCACGGTCTTGCCCGCGATCAGCGCCGCGAGATTCTCGGTTTCGAGGCAGACCGGTTCGCGGCCCAGCAGGTCGTCGATCTCTACGTCCCGTAGCCGCGTCGTCGAGACCTTGCCCGCAGCTATCTCGTTCAGGCTCGGCACGA
>JAJNPX010000469.1 GCA_021155145.1 Acidisarcina sp.
CGAACTGCCGGCGGAGGGAGGTTTCGGGCACTACCTCGGCGACATCGTCATTTCCGCCCAACAAGCCGAGCGCCAGGCAAAAGAAAATAAACTTACACTCGACATCGAGATCAAGCAGCTCATCCTTCACGGCGTACTCCATTTGTGCGGATACGATCACGAGACCGACAACGGCGAGATGAACGCCCGCGAACTGGAGCTTCGCCAACGACTCTCCATCTAATGAGTGTCCGACTGACGTTATGCCGGGACCATTTATCCACGACATCGACCCCGTTATCTATAGCCTTGGTAATGTGCATTTCTGGTTCTATGGCCTCAGCTTCACACTGGGGTTCATCAATGCTCATATTTTTCTTCGGCGAAACCGAGAGCGCGTCGGGCTGAGCCTGTCAGACGTATACGACCTGACGCTCTTTCTTGCTATCGGCATCTTGCTCGGCGGGCGTGCGGTCGTGGTGTTCAACAACGAATGGGACTTTTACCTTCACCATCCGGAGCTGATCTTCAGTCCGTTCGTCGGCGGATTCGCATCACACGGGCTGATACTCGGCGGAACGATCGCTGTCGCTCTCTTCTGCTATTTCTATAAGACCCCGGTCCGCCCGCTGCTGGACGTGCTCGCCATAGCCGCGGCGATCATTCTCGGGTTTGGACGCATCGGCAATTTTATCGATGGGCAGATCTACGGCTTTTTGACCGATCTTCCCTGGGGCGTTGAGTTTCCGGTCATCGAGGGCTTTCGTCACCCGGTAGTACTGTATGACGGGCTGAAGAATTTCGCGCTCGTGCCGCTGCTTCTCTGGTTAAAGGGTCGAGGTGCTCCTCCCGGGCGCGTCGCCGCGGTGTTTTGCGTTCTTTATCCGCTGCTGCGCATTCCGATAGACACGCTGCGAGATTATCCAAGCGACACGCTGGGCTTGCCAAACGGCCAACTGCTTAATCTGATCATGCTCGCCGTCGGGATCGTGGCCCTTGCGGTGAACATCTATCGAAACCTGGATCGATCGAGACCGCGCGAGGCGGCAAAAACTCCGCCGCCGAACGGTAGCCTCTTGTGGCGAAGGATCGCACTGGCCGCCGTGTGCGTATTTCCGCTCGTGATCCCGAGCGATGCAACCCGCGACGTACCGGCAACTTACGGCCATCGACACCCGATCCGACACTCGATCCTTTACCCCGCGATCGCCGAGGATCTTGACGCCGCCGACAGGGCCCGCAAGTCTCGCGAAACAAGATAGTTTCCGTTCTGTGCTAATCTCCTTTTGTTACAGAATATGTCAGACACACAAAAAACCGCTGAACCGTGCGTGATGGTCATTTTCGGCGCGACCGGAGACCTGACCAAGCGAAAACTCTTTCCTGCACTCTACAATCTCGCGAAAGACGGCCATATGCCCGACAACTTCGCGATCGTCGGTGTCGGCCGCCAGGAGATGCTCTCCGATGAGTTTCGCGATCAAATGATCGTCAACCTTAAGGAATTTGCGGGGACCACCGGCGACGACGAATGGGTCAAATGGTTCTGCGAGCGGACCTTCTATACCGGCGGCGATTTTGACGACGACAAGAAATTGTTCAAGGACATCAAGGACATGCTCCGCGACGTATGCGAAGCGAACAAGATCCCTGAGAATTTCTTTTATTACATGGCGATCCCGCCCGACCTTTTCGCGAACGTCACGCAAAAGATAGTCAAGAACGGGCTCGGAAAGGAAGAGAACGGCAACTGGCGGCGGTTCATATTCGAAAAGCCATTCGGCCGCGATCTTGAATCTGCAAAGAAGTTGAACTCCGATCTATTGAAGCTCCTTAAGGAATCCCAGATCTACCGGATCGATCATTATCTCGGCAAAGAGACCGTCCAGAATCTTTTGGTCTTCCGCTTCGGCAACAGCATTTTCGAGCCGATTTGGAACCGCAACTTCATCGATCACGTGCAGGTAACGGTCGCTGAAAAGCTGGGTGTTGAGCTTCGGGGCGGATACTACGATTCCGCCGGAGCCCTCCGGGATATGATCCCGAATCACATTTTTCAGCTCGTTACCCTGACCGCGATGGAACCGCCGGTTTCTTTTGACGCCGACTCCGTGCGCGACGAACAGGCCAAGATACTTCAGGCTATCCAGCCATTCTCGCCCGAGGACGCGCTTCACTGCGCCGTTCGCGGGCAGTACGCCGCCGGCCGCGTAGATGGCGATGCCGTACCGGCATATCGAAAGGAAGAAAAGGTCGCCCCCGATTCGAATACCGAGACGTTTGCTTCGCTAAAACTCGCGATCGACAATTGGCGTTGGGCCGACGTGCCCTTCTATGTGCGAACGGGCAAGCGAATGCCAACTAAGCACTCGAGCATCGTCATCCAGTTCAAAAAGGCGCCCTTCGTACTCTTTCGCGATACGCCGATCGAACGCCTTACCACCAACCGCATCGAGATACACATCCAGCCCGACGAGGGCATCACACTCCATTTCGGAGCAAAGATCCCGGGCCCGATCGTGAAGATGGGCGCGGTCGATATGGATTTCGATTACCTCGAGCATTTCGGCGAACAGATCAGTACCGGCTACGAGCGTCTCCTGTTCGACTGCATGATCGGCGACGCGACCCTTTTCCAGCGTGCAGACATGGTCGAGGCCAGTTGGCGCATTGTCACGCCTATCCTCGACGTATGGAGTGCGATACCGGCCCGAGACTTCCCGAACTACGAAGCCGGCACCTGGGGCCCGGAGGATTCCGACGAGCTGCTGCGGCGGGATGGAAGAAAATGGAAGAACGAAGTACCCGAGGCCGCGACCGCGTGAAGATCGTTGTGACAAAGAACGTCGATGAACTCGGCGGAATGGCGGCCCGGGAATTCGCCGCCGCGGCCAGGGCATCGGTCGATGCGAGGGGACGGTTTATCGTTGCCCTTTCGGGCGGCTCTACGCCTCGCGTGCTTTATCGCAGCCTTCGGGATATCCCGATGCCCTGGGCCAAGACGTATTTTTTCTTTGGCGACGAAAGGAACGTCCTACCGGATAGCGATCAGAGCAATTTTCGCCTCGCCCGCGATGAGCTCTTCGCACCCCTTGATATTGATGAAGGCTCGGTCTACCGGTGGCTGACCGAACTTCAAGACCCCGAGGCCATTGCCCTTGATTATGAAGAACGCCTTCGCAAATTCTTTTCGACCTCTGCGTCGGAGCCCTTTCCAGTGTTTGACCTGATCCTGCTGGGAATGGGCGGCGACGGCCACACGGCGTCTCTTTTTCCCGAGACCGAAGCTCTCGATGAAGCCCGCCGCCTTGCCGTTCAAAATCCGGTCCCTCAGCTCGGCACCGTACGTTTCACGCTTACATTTCCGGTCATTAACAGCGCCAGAAACGTCGTGTTCATGGTCGCCGGCGCTGACAAAGCTCAAGCCCTTAAGGAGGTCCTCGAAGGTGAGCGGCAGCCTCATCTTTATCCCTCGCAGATGGTGCGGCCGGTCGAAGGAAACCTGACCTGGTTTCTCGACGAAGCGGCTGCAGGCCTTCTATCTCAGAAAAACATTTGATTTTGAGCTTAAGTAAACCTACCATTCAAGCGTATTAGTTATGGAATTTGAGATAGCGGCGTGCGTCTCGATCTTGATCGTCCTCGTCTTTCTGGCGACGGTCGATATGGCGTTCTCACATCTGTCCGACCTCAGCCTTCGCAGACTCTCGGCTGATATCGACGAAAACGCAAAGGCGCGTACCTACGAGTTCCTCCGCGAGATACTCGAAAATCGGCCCCTCTTTCGCTTCGCACTCTCGTCGGCGATCCAATTCCTGCTTATCACATTTACCGTATTGGTCGTCATCATCGTCATTCGGTACACGCTCGACCGCACGTCGATACTTTTGTACGGGCTTCTGATAGGGCTGCTTGCTACCGTGGTGTTTCGGCAGATCCTGCCGCGGCTTTTTGTCCGAAATAATCCAGAGGGTGTCCTGCTGATCGTCCTTCCGGTCGTTCGTCCGCTGTATGCCGTGACCTCGGCGATAATGCGACCCTTCTCTCCGCTCTTCCGGTCGAGGGAGCAGCAGCAAAAACTCGAATCAACGACCACGCCGGATCCGTTTGACGAAAAAGAGGACGACGACGAGGATATTCAGGCATTGCTGGAGGTCGGTGAGGCCGAGGGGATAATCGAGGAAGGCGAGCGGGAAATGATCGAGTCGATGGTCGAGTTTGCCGAGACTCGTGTCGGCGAGATAATGACGCCGCGAACCGAGATCTGCGCGATCCCTTTCGATTCGACCGTGCAGGCCGCCCGCGACCTGATCATCGAACAGAAGTACTCGCGCCTTCCGGTCTATCGCGACACCATCGACAATATCGAGGGAATCATCTATGTACGCGATCTGCTCCAAACATGGGCAGACGGCGGCAGAGAAGATCAGCCGATCTCGGGCATGCTCCGAGACGCCTATTTTGTCCCGGAGACGAAGTCCGCCGCCGACCTGCTCCGTTCGATGCAGGTCGACCATGTCCAGATCGCGATCGTCGTGGACGAGTACGGCGGCGTCGCCGGGGTCGTGTCGCTTGAAGACCTGATCGAGGAGATCGTCGGCGAGATCGAGGATGAGGACATCGAGGACGAAGAGATCATCGAGATCGTCGAAGGTGAGGACGGATTCTACGACGTCCTGGGCTCGACCGAGATCGACAAGATCGAACGGATCTTTGGCTTGGATCTGGAGGATGATGATTTTTCGACCATTGCCGGAATGATCACGTCCGAAGTTGGACACGTTCCCAAGGCCGGCGAAAGACTCGCTCTGGAGAACCTCGACGTTGAGATACTAAAGGCAGATGAGAAAAAGGTCCTTCTTGTCCGCCTTAGAAAAAGTACGCCTGAATCCGACAAAGATCCTGTATGACGGATCCCCGGCCGAACCCGCCTCCTTTCACCGAGCATTAGGTAACTCAAACAGCCGAAGCGTGTGGATAATTGGTATATTTCCTCCATCCTGGGAACGATCCTTCTAGGTTTCCAGATCGATGGGATGACGCTCTGGGTTCCGAATTTTTTGGAATTTGAT
>JAJNPX010000505.1 GCA_021155145.1 Acidisarcina sp.
CGTCGTAATGGTTCGCTTTGCCGATGGCACTGCCGGGCTTGGGCAGCTTTCCGCCGGTGACCTCGTGATTTCTTACTATCCTCAGCTCTTTTTTCACCTTGAAGGTGTGCATTCCGTCGTGAGCGGCCGGCGTCGGGTTTCCGTCGGACATCAACCCCCGCACCCTTCCGATCACGTTGTACTCAAATCCGTCGGGTAGCGAAAGGAACACTTCGCCCGTGTTCCGAGAGGGCCTCGGGGCGAGGGGTCCAAAACCGACGGCTTTCAGAGAGCTGATGTCACCGTTCTGCGCAAACGCCTGATTCCTTGCACCAAGCCCGCTGCAAGCCAAACCCAGGCTGCCGGAAAAGGCGGCGAGATCCGAGAGGAATGTCCTTCTATCCATACAAGATAAAAGATAATCTCACCATGTTAAGATTTCAATAATTCGAGGGGCAATGATAGCAATATTTCAGGCTGCGTCGGACAGCGACGTCGATAACGCAAGGCTTTTGTTTCGTGAGTATCAGGAGTGGCTCGGCCTGAGCCTGTGTTTTCAAAACTTCGAAGAAGAGGTCGCCGGGCTACCGGGCAGATATGCGCCGCCTGAAGGCAGGCTTCTGCTCGCCGCCGTGGACGGCGAAGTCGCGGGATGCGTCGCTCTCAGAAAACTCGAGGATGGCGTGTGCGAGATGAAACGGCTCTACGTTCGCACAGCGGCCCGCGGTTCAGGGTTGGGAGTAAAGCTCATCGATGCCATTTTGGGGTCAGCCCGCTCGATAGGCTACGCAAGGATGCGGCTCGACACACTTCCCTCAAAAATGGGGAAAGCCGTGGACCTTTATCGATCGTACGGCTTCGTGCCGATACCCGCTTATTACCCGAATCCCGTGCCCGGTAGTATATACCTTGAAAAGGACCTTGCCGAAGTTCACATACCCTGGCCGAAACTGCCCTGATATGCATCGGGCGGCGGAGGTTCGCGGCGGAAATCGCTGGGGTTGAGATCGGGGAATACCTGCCGGTACGCGAACGCCCATGCTACCCAGATCACCGGCAAGACGAAGAAAACGCCGACGCAGAGCGCCAATACACCGACCAGAGCAAGCAGGAAGCTAAGGATCGCCAGAACGATTATCCCGCCCACGTTTCCCCATGCGGCACGTCCGCTCAACTTGATCGCGTCGATCGGCCCGATGTTCTGCTCCATCGTGATCGGGATCGCGAACGCGAACGTGATCGCCCATACGATCGAGAAGATCATCAAAACCACGGCGCCCACGATGATCACCACCAAAACACCGCTGGCGATAGCAAAATCAGGCCCGGGCGACTGAAAAAAGCTAGGGTCACCGCCGCGGCCGCCTTTTGTGAGAGCGTCCAGGCTGACACCCCCGATCCTGACCGACGCGTCAAAGCCCTGATAGATGATGCTCGGGATCGATTGGATCAAACCGACCACCATCAGCGGGACGAATTTTTCGAACCCCTTGAACATCATCCCGAATTCGACCGGCTCGCCCTTCATCGCCCTTAGAGCAACAAAATAGACGCCGCCCATCATCGGCCCAAGCAGGAAAACATTCGCGCACGGGATACATGAGATCGCGAACCAGGCGAGCAGCGAGATGCCCAGATAAAGGCCGTAATTTGGCTTGATCAGATTCCAGGCATTGCTGATACAGCCTGAGGCGTCGATCACGCCTTTGTAGAATTGCGGGTTTGGGTCGTACATATGGTTAGAAAATGCCAAACAGATTCTAAACGCGCGGTCGGGTCCTGACAAGGATATTCTGCAGAAACAAAAAAGACACGGAGACCAGCGAGGGCCTCCGTGCCGGAGCAATTAGCCTAACCCGACGATCATTGTGCGACGGGTTTGCGCGGCATCATCTCGTCCATCATCGCCGATTGGTAGACAAAAGCTGCCATTATCGTCGCCGCCTGCTTCATATCCTCGGCCTGAATACGGTCGTAGTTGTCCTGGTTGGAGTGATGGGTACGGGTGTCGTACTCGATCTCGTCCTGGATGAACTGGAAGCCGGGAAGGCCGATGCGGTCGAATGAAAGGTGGTCGGTACCGCCGGTGTTCTGCATCGTCAACGTCGTTGCCCCCATGTCATTGAAGGGCCGCAGCCACGCTTCGAAGTAGGGGCGAACGGCCGCATTGCCCTGCATATACACGCCGCGGATCTTTCCGGTCCCGTTGTCGAGATTATAATAGACCGATAATTTATCGTATTCGGGTTTGGTCTCGAGCGTGGGTTTGGGTGCGTCTGCCGCCTGCTGGCCAAAGCCACCGCCGCCGGTCATCGTCCCGAATTTTTGGCTCACGTATTCGCGCGACCCGTTCAACCCCTGCTCCTCGCCGCTCCAAAGGGCTACGCGGATAGTGCGGCGCGGCTTAAGGCCCGATGCGAGCAGAATGCGGACGGCCTCCATCGCGACGGCACAGCCGGCAGCGTTGTCGGTGGCACCGGTGCCCGCATGCCACGAATCGAGGTGACCGCCGAGCATCACGATCTCGTCCTTGAGCTTTGGATCGGTCCCGGGAATCTCGGCAACCGTGTTGTATCCCATCAGATCGTCGTCGTAGTACTGGGCCTGGATATTTACGGTCATCCGCGGTTTTGCGCCTTGCTGGATCATACGGACGATGCGGTTGTAATCTTCGGTCGCCATCGTCATCTGCGGCAGCATGCGCGATTCATTTTCTTTGTTATACGCAGCGCTGCGTCCGCGTGCAGCGGCGCCGGTCGGTGCCGTCTCGCCGGCAGGAACCGGGGCCGGTACGGCAGAAGCGGAAGATACGAACACGGTTCCGCCGCTGCCGATGCGGCTGTTGTCCACTATCACGGCGGCACCTTCCTCCAAAACGAATCCGCCTATCTTTTGGGCGACCTGAAACTGTCGGATGCGGGCCTGCTGTTCGGGGGTCGGCTCTGCGGGCCGATTTGCCTGCGGCGCGCGGCCCTGCACGGCGGCCGGAGCCGATGCCATCTTCGCAAGTTGCTCGTCGCTCCAACGTTCGGCGTTGGGCTCAAATTCCGCTTTCAGTTCACGAGGTTTGGAGATAAAAACGATCTTTCCGGCCAGTTTTCCCTTGTACTTTGCAAAATCCTCATCGGAATTGATGTCGAGGTAAACGACGTCTGCGGTGACCGCTCCTTTAGTGCTCGGCGACCAGGCCTTTGGAAATGAGATCACGGGATACGAGGTCGGCTCGTTGACCTGTGCGCTAAAGCTCTTGAGCGCCCATCCGCGGCCGAACGGCCCCCAGGGCTCGAGCTTTGCGTTCTGCATACCCATTTTTAGCATTGTGTCCCGGGTCCACTCGTTCGCCCTTTTCATATTGGGTGAATTCGTAAGGCGCGGCCCGATCACGTCGGTCAGATAACTCAGGGTATTCATGATCTGTGACCGGTTCATACCCTCATCTTTGATCTTGGCGATCACGTCATCGGGGGCGGTATAAACCTTCTCGGTCCTGACCGGTGCTGTCGAGCTTTTTTGTGCCGATTGAGCGAGGGCAAGGGTAGGAAACAGTAATGCGTAGGCAAATAGGACGCCTAAAAACTTACGACGAAGCATTTTCGTGATTCTCCTGAAAAAGCGGATTTCGAATATTTGACCTTTCGAGTACTTCAAATATACCCGAAAGGTTTCAAAAACTTGAATCGGATCAGATCGTGGACCAGGTCAGTGTATATGCAGGCGGGACATTTTTGAGCACTATCCGGCTTCGGTTCGACTTTCCGTACAGGTTTCGCATACGCTCCCTTAGCTTAAGTGCCGGGGGCAGATAATAGCCGTGTGCGTACTGGAAGAGACGCAGCGTGCAGCCGTCATTCATAAAAAGGTCTATTTGCCCGTAGATCTGCTCTGCAACGTGCCGCGGGAGGGAGACAAAGGGCAAACAGCAGACGAGATATTTGACCTTGCCGAGGCCCGTTTCCTTGTGGATCTTATACGCGTCGCAGGCGTTTCCCTCGATGATCTTCAGATTCGGGTACGCCAGCCTGAGGCTTGTGTGGAGTTTCGGGTCGAGTTCGAGGCCGAGATACGAATCGCCGTCGGGCAATATAGGTTCGATGAACTTTGTGATCGCCCCCGTCCCGACGCCGAGTTCGAGGATGATGTTGTCTCTATCGGGCTCGAGGCCGCTGACCATTATCTGTGCAAGTTCCGGCGAGCTGGGCGCAATGGCCCCGACCTTTCCGGGGTTCTTTAAGAAGGCCCGCAAAAACTGAAGGTTCTCGTTCATCTAATTAGCCGGCCTGGACCGTATCCTCCACAGGGCCAATAGCTTGGGTATCGTCACTCACGACCGGAATTTTATAATCACATTCCTCATTTTTGCAATAACGGAACGTGCCTTCTTTCTTGGTGGTCTTTTCCAGAAGCACCGGAGAGCCGCATTGCGGGCACGGTTCGGCTATCGGCTTGTCCCAATAGACCTCGTCACACTTCGGATAATTGGCGCATCCGTAAAAGGCCTTTCCTCGGCGCGACTTTTTGACAACGATGTCGCCGCCGTCCTTCGGACACTTGATCCCAAGCGTCTCGCGCTTGATGTAATCGCACTTAGGGTAATTCGAACACGAAACGAATTCGCCGAAGCGTCCGTGACGCCGAACGAGGTTCGCCCCGTCTTTAGGGCAAAGTTCGTCGAGCGGTTCGGGCGGCGGGGCCGGTTTCTGATCTCCCTTTGCGATCTTGCGGATATTCTTGCATTCGGGATAACCGGTGCAGCCATAGAAAGAACCAAAGCGGCCTTTCTTTAATGCCATCTCGCGGCCGCAAAGCTCACACGGCGGAACCTCTTCTTTTGCCTCGCCGCTTTCGTTGGTGCCGTCGGCATCGGTCTTCTTGCTGCCCACCTCGCGCGTGTTCTGGCATTCCGGATAATTCTCGCACGCGAGGAACTGGCCGAACCGGCCGAACTTGATCACCATGCGGGCGCCGTCCTTTTCACAGACCTCATCGGTCGGAATGGACATCTTCTTTTTGCCCTTTATGTTCTCGGTCGCATGTTCGAGGTCCTTAGAGAACTTATCGTAGAACTCTCGGAGCGCGTCGCGCCACGGAAGTTTTCCATCCTCTATCTCGTCGAGTTCCTCCTCCATCCGGGCGGTATAGGTCGGATTAAAGATATCGTCAAAACTCTCGAGCAGGACATCGTTCACCGTCATACCGAGCGGCGTCGGGTGAAACCGGCTTTCGATCTTCTCCACATACTCGCGATCCTGGATCGTGGTCATGATGGCAGCGTAGGTAGATGGGCGTCCGATGCCTTTTTCTTCCAACGCTTTTACAAGCGTGGCTTCGGAATAGCGCGGCGGCGGCTCGGTAAAATGCTGTTCGGGAGTGATCGAATTCAGCTTCAGAGTCTCGCCCTGCGTCACCGCCGGAAGGTTACGCTCGCTTTCGTCTTCCTCGATGTCCTCTGCGCGCCGTGTTTCCTGCGCCTCCTGATACACCTTTAGAAAGCCGTCGAATTTCTGCACCGAACCGGTCGAGCGAAACGTAAATCTACCGGCCTTGATATCGATCGTCGTCTGGTCGAATATCGCCGCGGTCATCTGAGACGCGACGAATCGCTGCCAGATTAGCCGATACAGTTTTAATTCGTCGGGGCCGAGCTTGCTTGCAAGGCTGTCGGGGGTGCGGGTAACGTCGGTCGGGCGGATCGCTTCGTGAGCGTCCTGGGCGTCCTTTTTTCCTTTATATATGTTGGCCTTTGCAGGCAGATACAAATCGCCGTATTCAGTGCCGATAAAACTGCGTGCGTCGTTCAACGCCGCATCCGAAACACGGACCGAATCGGTTCGCATATAGGTGATCAGGCCGACGGCCCCTTCGGATCCCAGCTCGATACCTTCGTACAGCTTTTGCGCGACCATCATCGTCTTCTTCACGGGGAAGCCGAATTTTCTGGATGCGTCCTGCTGCAGCTTTGAGGTGATGAACGGGGGCGTCGGGTTTCGCTTGCGTTCCTTCGTGGTAACGGAATCTACAACGAAGGTCTCCTTCTCGGCTTCAGCGACGATATCGGAGACTTGTGCTTCGGTTTTGAGATGGACCTCGTTGGGTTTTACGTCCTCGTCGAACTTGCCGCTCTTAACGGTCAGGTCATCGACCTTGTAAAGCTTGGAGTCGAATTTCGGCGGCAGGGCTGCTGACAGGTTTGCGATGACCGACCAATACTCGGTCTTGACGAACGCCTCGATCTCCCGCTCTCGTTCTACTACCAATCGAACCGCGACCGTTTGCACACGTCCGGCCGATAATCTGCCGCCTATCGTCTTCCAGAGGATCGGCGAGACCTTGTAGCCCACCAGCCGGTCGAGGACCCGCCGAGCCTGCTGTGCGTCCACGAGGTCTTTGTTGACCTGTTTAGGTACCTTGAATGCGTCCTGGATGGCGGCCTTCGTGATCTCGTTGAACATCACCCGAAAGACCTGCTGCTTGCCTTTCTTGGGAACGATCTCTTCGGCCAGATGCTGGCAGATCGCTTCGCCCTCGCGGTCGGGGTCGGCCGCCAGATAGATCGCCTCGCTCAGCTTTGCGGCCTTCTTCAATTCGGAAACGATCTTTTTGTTATTGCGCTTTTTTGTATCGGGGATCACCTCATAGGTCGGTTCGAAGTTGTTCTCGATATCCACGCCCAGGTCTTTGGCCGGCAGATCCTTGATATGCCCGATAGAGGCCATGACCGTGTAGTCGCTTCCCAGATACTTATTTATCGTCTTCGCCTTTGCGGGCGACTCGACTATTACCAGATTCTTAGACATTGATTTTTACTGCCCTGCTTTTCGCTGTTCGATGATGGCGCGTGCCTCATCCAAAGTCATACCTTCCAATTCGTTCTCGAACCAGGCCTCTTCGGCCGGATCAAAACTGTGCAGCTCCTCGATGGTCTCATCATACATTCGTGCGAAGATCTGAACAGTACGCTTCTCCTTATATTGTTCGCCTTCCGGGGCCTTCAGGTCGAAGCTCACCTTAGTAGAACCCAGCTCGATGTGGACGTCTGAGATCCGATCTGAATTCGGACGGCTCATTATCTTGCTCTTTGCCGTTTCGAGTTCCGCATCGCTCAACGGCGGCTCCAATCCCAACATTCGCCGATAGGCGTGGCAACGGTCACTGCCCGCGTCAAAGTCTCGGCAGACGAACGGACGATCCGAATAGACCGTGCAGCCGACGCCTTCGCCTGGAGCGGTCCGCAGATTCGCACAAAATCCGTTTTCCGGATCGCGTGGAATAACTTGCCCGACTGCAACATCCTCGGCACCGTCAAGCACGATCTCCCACACTTCATCGAGCTTTGATGCTTCGCCCGGAAGCGTCGGCACAATTCCGGCGAACATACAGCACGCACCGCAAGTGACGCAATCGGGTATCGGCTCGGTGTCGGGCGTGATCTGCCGCTCAGAATAATACTTCGACAAGAACCGGACCGAGATCTGCGGTTCGACGGCCATTGTTTCCACGACGCCGGAAAGCTCTGTGATCCGCTCGCAAAAGCTGCTTTTCGTCAGCCGTGTGATCTGCACCAGCCGCTCCACAGTTCCTCCGTCGTCGTCAAAAAAAATGCCAGCCGCATCGAAAAAAGCGTCTGACATCCCTGGCCTCAAGCACCTGCCGCAAAAACCCGTCAATGCGATGCTAGACCTTAAGACATTATCTCAAACTCGTCAACCCCTGAAATTCGGCCCTATATCTTTCGGGCGTAATTCTTGCCGGGAAGAACGCGGATCAGGTCTCTAATGTCGAGTCCGACAAGAGCGGCATTCAGGTCGCCGAACGACAGCCCGCTTTCTTCCAGCAACACATCTATATGTATCGAATCATCGACCGGCAGCAGGGGCCAGATCGCTCGTTCGTGGTCGCTGAGATCGGAAGGTGCGGGGCCGGTTACCCGGTCGCTATCGCTCCCGGTTCTGACGTCTTCGATCTTTGGCGGCAGGATCGCGGCGGCGATCTCGCTCGGGAGTTCGGCGACCACGTCCTGCCATTGCTGAACCAGCTTCGCACCGGCCTTTATCAAATAGTTCGTCCCGTAGGAATTGCCGGATGTGATGTTTCCGGGCACCGCCATCACTTCGCGGTTCTGCTCCATCGCAAGCCGTGCCGTTATCAAAGATCCGCTTCGCTCGGAAGCTTCAACGATCAATACACCCAGGCTAAGCCCGCTTATGATTCGATTGCGGTATGGAAAGTTGTCCTTGAGCGGCGGCGTGCCGAGCGGGAACTGCGTGAACAAGGCCCCTCCCTTATCAATGATCTCATCCGCAAGCCGTGTGTTCTCTTTAGGATAGACCGAATCGAGCCCGGTCCCGAGTACGCCGATCGTGCGGCCCTTTGCTTCGATCGCGCCGCGATGCGCCGACGTATCGATACCGCGTGCGAGTCCTGAGACGATGGTGATGCCGCGAGCCGCAAGCTCGCGCGAGAGCATTTCGGCGGAGTTCTTGCCGTAGGTCGAACAGTTTCGCGAGCCAATGACGGCGACGCTCGGTTGTTCGAGACAGGCCTGCCAATCGCCGCGAACGTATAGCGTGATCGGCGGATCGTCGATCTGTCGGAGAAGGTCTGGATAGCTGCCGTCGTCGAGTATCAGAATGTCGCCGCCCGCTTGCTTGACCCGCTCCAACTCATCAAGAGCCTTGTCATGAAACTCGCGCTTCATTATGCTCTCGATCGTCTCCGGCCGAATCCGCAGCGACTCAAGCTCCGTCCGTCGTGCATCAAACACCGCCGACGCCGAGCCGAACCGCTCCAAAAGTTTGGTCGCAGCTCTTGGCCCAACACCAGGCGTCATGTTCAAGGAAATCCACTCTTTCATCGTCGTATTTTGGATTTTAGATTTTGGATTTTGGATTGACCGATTTTCG
>JAJNPX010000519.1 GCA_021155145.1 Acidisarcina sp.
GGTCGCGGTCGTGGGCAAGTCGCTGGACTTGAAGAACGTGCCGAAATACCAGCTCGTCGTGACAAAACCGGGCGATCCGGGATTCTCCGAGCGGTCGGTCGCGACATCATTCGAGGGCGTGGCCAGCCTCGACCTGAGCGACGGGGAATACGTCATCCGCTCGGCCGAACCGCTCGTCTTCGAAGGCTCGAGATACAGCTGGGAACGGCGGTTCATTGTGTCGAGCGGGCAGCCCGTGAACGTAGAGCTTAGCAACGACAACGCCGCCACGGAGATGGCCGAGGCCCAGCCGCCGCGCCGGCGGGTGAGCGAGGCCGGCGAGCTCTTTGCCGACCTCAGCCGGGGCGTCGTCACCGTCGAGGGCGAGCTTAGCTCGGGTTCCGGATTCATATTCGATGCTCGGGGTTTGATCCTGACAAATCATCACGTTATCGAGGACACGAACGACATCCGCGTCCGGTTTGACCGCAGGACGGCCGTCCGGGCTCGCCTGATCGCAAAGGACATCGAACGCGACCTTGCCGTACTTCAGATCAATCTTTCGGCTTTTCCAGAGAGCAAGGTGCTCGATCTTGCCGCGGTCAGCGCATCGGACCCGGCGGTGGTCGTTGGCGAATACGTCTTCGGCATCGGCAGCCCCGCGCTGCAGGACAAGATACTGACGGCCGGCATCGTCAGCAAGATCGAGGAAAGGGCGATCATCTCCGACATCAGCTTTGGCTCGGGGAGCGCCGGCGGCCCGCTTTTCAATTCGCTCGGTGAGGTGGTAGGCATTACGACATTCCGAGTGGAAGAGAAGGATGCATCCGGGCTCAACAAAGAACGAAAGGATTCCGGGCTTGCGGGCATCATCCGCATCGATGTCGCCGGCGGCCTGATCGAAAAGGCACGAGCGATCGCCGCGTCGAAGGGCACACCCTCAGCGGAGCTGATGCCGGCCGTGCCGGACGGTTCGTTTCCCGTCGAGACGATCAAATCGTCGCTCAGATCGCCCAATTTCTCGTCCGGCGAATATGTATCCGATGTGAAGAATTACCAGGTTCGATATATGACGCCGGTGTATAAGTTCTACATGATCGAGAAAGACCGGATCGAATCGCTCAAGATAAGGGAAAGGCGCAACAAGGACAAGGGAAAACTCGAGGCAGGCGAGATGTTTCGCGACCTTCGCGTCTGGAGCGAATACGCGGGTGAGCTGCTGCCGGTAGTGGACATCCTCGCCCTGCCGGAGACGACCGTGACCGGCAAGTCGCTCGCCCTGAGCGCTCTGACAAATCTGACGATCGGATATTCGACCCCGTTCGATCACAAATACAAGGCCGATTTCGCGCAAATGAAGCTGCTCTGCGACGGCAAGGAGGTGACACCCGTCCGCCGCAACAAAACGGAGATCGCCCGAGACCTGCAGAATTATTACAAGACGAAAAAGCGGTTTACCTATGCGGGCGTCTATACATACCGATACGACCTGTTCGCCCCGGGCAGATGTTCACAGATGGAGCTCCACGTATTTTCGGAAGAGGACATAGAAACGCCGATCGTCACGCAGGTCACCGATGCGATCAAGAACCGGATCTGGTCCGACTTCAACGATTTCCGGAACCAACGGTCGAGCGAGGGCGTGTCGGGGCAGACACATTAGCCATCGATCTCATTTTAGCGAGTCGGAGATGCGGGTGATCACCATTCCTTCGGCCACGTTCGTGCGGCACGCCATCACGGCTTTCTCCTTTTCGCCATTTTTGATCCAGACCTGGCAATTGACGCACTCGCCGTTCCAGCACAAGTCGGCGTCCGAGATGCGTTCCATATCCAGGAACTGAAGGCAGCGGAGTATCGAGTTCTTTTCGGGAACCAGCCTGCTCTCGCCGCATATCGAGATGCCGATGAGGTGTTCGTACGGTTGGAAGATCTCCGGATGATATGGCATTCGTTTACGAGGCTCCGGAAGATTTTCACGCAAACTCCGCGAAATACCAAACGGCTGTCGCCCCTTTCCGCGAGCGGATTTGTTATCCTCTGGCGCCTTTAGATATCATATTGATATGTCGATAGTGATGTATGTGAAACCCGGCTGCCCATATTGCCAGGAGGCCCGCGACCATTTTAACGAGAACGGGATCGAGTTTACCGAGTTCGACGCACAGAACGACAAGGCCAGGCAGAAAGAGATGCTCGCTTTTACCGGCGGCGACCCTACCGTGCCCGCGATCGTTGAGAACGGCATTTATAAGAGTTCGGGGTGGGGCGATCCGCCCCGCGGCTGAACGATCCATCCGGAATGACCGGCAGGTTGTCGGTCACACGTTAATTTGTGATTTGTGATTTGGGATTGCGGATTCTTAAGCATAGAATACACCTTTGTTCGGCGAATCGCGGCAACCTTGATCTGCGATCCGCAATCTCAATTCCGAAATCGGCATGATCGGTTCGCAGATCAATCAATATAAGATTCTCGAAAAGATCGGGGCAGGCGGGCAAGGCACGGTATATAAGGCTCTGGATACCAAATTGAACCGAACGGCCGTCGTCAAGGTACTCCCTCCGGAACTCACCGCAAAGCACGCAAATTTCAAGAGATTCGAACGCGAGGCCCAGCTTTGCTCGCAGCTCGACCACCCCAACATCTGCACGATTTACGATTATAACGACGCCAACGGCATCTTTTATATCGCGATGCAGTGGGTTGACGGAAAGAACGTGCGCCAGCTGGTGAACGGGCGGCCGCTGGAGATCCGGAGCGCGCTTTCCATCGGCATACAGGTGACCGACGCCCTTACTTACGCTCACTCAAAGAACATCATTCACCGTGACATCAAGGCCGGTAACATAATGGTCACGGAGGCCGGCCAGGTCAAGATCCTCGATTTCGGCCTTGCCAAACTTTTGGAGGATGAGCAGGTCGCTGCCCACGAAGGCCTTGACCGGTCCGAGATCACCGAACTCGGCATTCCCTACGGCACGGCTACCTATGCCGCACCGGAGCAGGCAAAGGGCGAACGCGCCGACGAGCGGTCGGACATATTTTCGACCGGCGTCCTGCTCTACGAAATGCTGACCGGCATCTGGGCATTTCAAGGGAAAACGGTCGTGGACGTTCGGCACCAGGTCCTGTACGGCACGCCGAAGCCGCTCTCCGAGATGCGGAAAGATCCCGTCCCGCCGGAACTTCAGGCGATCGTTGACAAGGCCCTGCAAAAGGAACCGAAACAGCGCTACCAAAAGATCTCTCAGATGCGCGACGATCTGCGTTCGGTCCTGACGGCGTACTCGGGCGCGCCGCTGATGCCCTCCGACACGTATGCACCTGCTCATGCCGACGGCAGTGTCCTCAAGCGCGCACTCAATTGGTTTACCGGCAAGTCGATCCCGGAGGCGACTTCGTCCAAGAGCTGGCCCTCGATCTCGAATCCGCCCTCGGCCGTACCGGAGCTCAGCGTCACCAGCACAGGGCAAGAAAAGAAAAGCGTGGCGATACTTCCATTCAAAAATCTCGGGCAGGACCCTGCGTCGAATTTTTACGAATTCGCGCTCGCGGATGCCGTAATAACCGAACTCGCGCAACTGCGCTCGCTTGTCGTACGGCCGAGTTCGGTGATCGCAAAATATCAGGGTACGGATATCGATCCGCGAGAAGCCGGACGTGAGCAGCGCGTCCACGCCGTATTGGCCGCCGGATTTTTGCGCGGCGGCGACAAGATCCGGGTCACTGCACAGCTCATCGAGGTCGCGAGCGGCGACATCCTTTGGAGCGACCGGATCGACGCCGAAGGAAGCGATATTCTTTCGCTTCAGGACGGGATCGCCCAGCGGATCCTGGAAGGCTT